>DNTK01000126.1 GCA_003508755.1 Bacteroidales bacterium
ATCAAGGGCAGTATAGGCTGGGATATAATTCCCATAAAATAACCAGCGAGTTCAAAAAGAATCAGGGTGATGCCCAATGCAATAATGTATTTTTGAGCATGCTGAAGCAGCTGTTTTTGATTGCTCATAATGGTCTTTAAATTAAATAAACTACTGTCTTAAGTTTTTCTTTGCAGTATTGAATAAAGTTTATACTTTTGCAGCCCGGGTAAGTCTTACACGGCCAGCTCCTGTTGAACTCCCCCAGGACCGGAAGGTAGCAAGGGTAGACGGTTGTAGCGGCGCGATGTAAGTAGCTTACCCGCTTTTTTATGATAGGGCATTAATTACATCCTCAGGAGCCTGAACCAATTCTACTAAAACTCCCTCGCTACATAATGGAAACTCTTCGTTACCCTTTGGGTGGATGAAAACAATATCATGGCCACTGGCTCCGGGGCGAATACCGCCAGGTGTAAACCGAACACCCTGCTCTGTTAACCATTCAACTGCTTTTGGAAGGTCATCAATCCAAAGACCTACATGATTTAGTTTTGGCTGATCAACACGTGGTTTTTTGTCAAAATCGAGGGGTTGCATGATATCAACTTCTACTGCATGGGGTCCATCACCAATTTGTAAAACATCTTCATCTACGTTTTCGCGTTCGCTTTGAAAAGTCTTTACAGTTTTCAGTCCCATAATATCAACCCAAAATTTTGCTAATTTTGATTTTTCTTCACCTCCAATGGCAATTTGCTGAATTCCAAGTACTTTAAATGGTCTCATATGAATAGATTGTTAGATTATAAGATTTTGAGATAAAAGGTGAATAGGTCGTATTCCCCATTGCTCTCCTTGTCTATTTGTATTTAAATTAAGATTCTTACATCTGTATTAATGCTACGCGAATGTAAAAAAATCAAACCGCTTAAGGAAATGCATTCAGATAATTTTTTTGCCCATGGATTGCGGATAGTCCAGAGCAAAAGTGCACACGTTCAAAAGTTCAAAAAGTATCGAGAAAAAACTTCATGTGTTACTATATTCGCTTACATCAGAAGATTTGCTCCTGTGCCCTTTTGCCCTTTATCACTTTTATATACATTTGCGCCATGAAAAGGTTAATGAAGCTTATATTAAATACAATACCCCGACCCTGGTTAATTAGACTGAGTTATATTTTCAGACGTTTTTCTCGATTGTATTATCGCGGTTCAAATTTTGAATGCCCGGTGTGCCAGGCGACTTATCGTAAGTTTCTTCCATATGGATATGTGCATTCACGTGATAATGCCATGTGCCCTGGCTGCTTGTCATTGGAGCGGCATCGGTTAATGTGGTTGTATTTAAACGAAAAGACTAATTTCTTTAAAGAAAATTTAAAGGTATTGCATGTAGCTCCCGAACAATGCTTTCACGGAAAGTTTAAACATTACAGGAACCTTGATTATAAAACAGCCGATTTGGAATCACCCCTTGCTGACTATAAGTGCGATATTCAGAATATGCCCTTCGAAAATGAAAGTTTTGATGTAGTTATATGCAACCATGTTTTGGAGCATGTACCTGACGATAAAAAAGCAATGAAAGAAATTCAAAGAATACTAAAACCAAAAGGTTATGCTATCCTGCAAGTACCTGCCGATTTTTCAAGGAAGGAAACATTTGAAGATAACTCCATAAAAGATAAAAAGGAGCGTACCCGCATTTTCGGACAGTATGATCATGTGCGTGTTTACGGTACGGATTACCCTGAGCGTCTGAGAAATTCCGGTTTTATAATCGATGAATCAAATTACCTTGATGATATCCCTCAGGATGAAAAAGATAAATATAGTCTAAACTTTAAGGAGTTTATGTTTTCAAGCAAAAAAGAATAATCTTTAAATTAAGGTAAATATCACTTTAACAGTAATTTAACGCGATAAACTTAAAAATATTCAGGCAAAATGTATGCTTTTTAAAGATATTAGCTATATTTGCTCCATATCCGAAAAATATGATAAATATCAGTACAGTCATTCTATCTATTCTCGTGCTTCTAGTCGTGAAAACGAAGAGGTAAGAATGGATAATGCTGTATACTTAAAAATACCAGAGCCATTCTTACCTTAAAGAATGGCTCTTTTGCTTTTTAAAACTTAAACTGAAAAAACGCTTAATCATGCCAAAATTAAGAAGTGCTACAACAACAGAAGGACGCCTGATGGCTGGGGCAAGAAGTCTTTGGAGGGCCACAGGAATGAAGGAAGAACAAATTGGAAAACCCATCATTGCTGTAGTCAACTCTTTTACACAGTTTGTGCCCGGGCATACCCATTTACACGATATCGGACAAAAAGTAAAAGCACTTATTGAAGAGAGTGGCTGCTATGCTGCAGAATTTAATACCATTGCCATTGACGATGGTATCGCCATGGGTCACGACGGCATGCTTTATTCTCTGCCATCTCGTGATTTGATTGCCGATAGCGTTGAATATATGGTAAATGGTCATAAAGCCGATGCTATGATTTGTATTAGTAATTGCGATAAAATAACTCCCGGAATGCTTATGGCCACAATGCGCTTAAATATTCCAACCATTTTTGTTTCAGGCGGGCCGATGGAGGCTGGTAAAGTAGGAAATAAAAAATACGACCTGGTTGATGCCATGGTAATGGCTGCAGATGAAAAAATCTCTGAGAAAGAGATCTCCATGGTTGAACAAGAGGCTTGTCCTACATGTGGATCCTGCTCAGGAATGTTTACTGCTAATTCAATGAATTGCCTAAATGAAGCAATTGGATTGGCATTGCCTGGTAACGGCACCATTGTTGCAACCCATAAAAACCGCTTAGCTTTGTTTGAAAAGGCTGCAAAACAAATCGTTAAAATTACACACGAGTATTATTTTGAAAATAATGACAAGGTATTGCCACGCAGCATAGCTACTCGTGAAGCCTTTATGAATGCCATGTCGCTTGATATTGCCATGGGCGGATCTACCAATACTATTCTGCATATATTGGCCATTGCCATTGAAGCTGGTGTTGATTTCACCATGAAGGATATCGATGCACTTTCAAGAAAAATTCCGGTATTATGTAAGGTCTCTCCAAATTCTCCAATATACCATATCGAAGATGTAAACCGGGCAGGAGGAATTCTGGGTATCCTGGAACAATTGGCAAATGCCAACTTATTAGATCTTGGAACCTATCGTGCCGATGGCCATACGCTGGGCGATGCGATTAAAAAATATACAATTGCTGGCGGACAGATGGGACCGGAAGCAGAAAACATATATAGAAGTGCACCCGCAGGTATTAAAAATCTAAGAATGGGGAGCCAGGGCGTGATGTTCAAAGAATTGGATATCGACAGGGAAAAAGGATGCATTCGAAGTGTTGAAAACAGTTACAGTAAAGATGGAGGATTAGCGGTACTTTTCGGCAATATTGCCAGCCGCGGATGCGTCGTAAAAACTGCTGGGGTTGATGAATCAATCTTTTTGTTCAAAGGTCCAGCAAAAGTATTTGAATCACAAGATGATGCCATTGAAGGAATCCTTGGTGACAAGGTGAAGTCGGGGGATGTGGTTATCATTCGCTACGAAGGACCAAAAGGAGGACCTGGAATGCAGGAAATGCTTTATCCTACCTCATACATTAAATCAAAAGGATTGGGAAAAGCATGTGCCTTGGTTACCGATGGCCGCTTTTCAGGTGGTACATCCGGCTTATCTATTGGGCATGTATCTCCCGAAGCAGCTGCTGGTGGCGAAGTCGGGCTGGTACAGGATGGAGATATCATTGAAATAAATATTCCGGAACGTTCGATAAATGTTCTCATTTCCGAAGACGAATTGGCGCGTAGGAAAGCTGCTGAATTAGCCAGAGGCGACAAAGCCTATACCCCAAAGTCGCGCGAGCGATATATCTCAAAAGCACTTAAGGCCTATGCAAAAATGGTAACATCGGCCGATACAGGTGCGGTGAGAGAAGTTGAATAAACAGGAGCTAAAGTCCTTGAGCACTTTAGCGCATAATCATTTAAGGACTAGAGCGAAACTTAAATTAAACACAACATACAAATGAAAATGACAGGATCACAAGCGGTAATGCAATCGCTTATTGAAGAGGGTGCAGAATATATATTCGGGTACCCGGGTGGAGCAATCATGCCTGTGTATGATGCCATGATGCAATACCTTGAAAAAATTAAACATATTTTAACCCGACATGAGCAGGGTGCCATACATGCTGCTCAAGGTTATGCACGAGTAACCGGAGATGTTGGGGTTTGCATAGCGACTTCCGGACCAGGTGCTACGAATCTGATAACCGGTATCGCGGATGCTATGATCGATTCTACTCCATTGGTATGTATTACAGGTCAGGTAGGTTCTCCATTACTAGGCACCGATGCATTCCAGGAAACCGATGTAGTTGGAATTTCAATGCCCGTAACAAAATGGAATTACCTGGTAACAAAAGCAGAAGAGATACCATCTGTAATAGCCCAGGCATTTTATATTGCACGTACGGGCAGACCCGGACCAGTTCTCATTGATATTACCAAAGATGCTCAATTTGGCGAGATTGATTTTAAGTATGAGAAGTGCACACGTATACGAAGCTACGTTCCTAAACCCGAAATAGATGAAGAGCAAATTGCCGACGCAGCAAAACTCATTAACGAGGCTAAAAAACCTTACATCTTGTTCGGACAGGGCATTGTTCTTGGAAATGCAGAGGATGAGTTTAAAGCATTTGTTGAAAAATCGGGAATACCGGCAGCCTGGACCATTCTGGGAGTGACGGCACTCGATTCAAATCATCCGCAAAATGTAGGTATGCTGGGGATGCACGGAAACTACTCAACAAATATTCTGAGCAACGAATGCGATTTAATTATTGCGGTAGGCATGCGTTTCGATGATCGTGTTACCGGGGACTTATCGAGGTATGCAAAACAAGCCAAAGTGGTACATCTTGAGATTGATTCCGCAGAAATCAATAAAATCGTAAAAGCCGATGTTCCTGTGCTAGGCGATGTAAAAGAAACACTCCCATTGCTCACCAACCTAATTAATACAAAGGATCACTCCGAATGGATGGCCCGGTTTAAAGAGTTAGATAAAATAGAAGAGGAAAAGGTAATCAAACCTGAAATGTTCCCTACAAAGGAAGGAATGACAATGGCTGAAGTTATTCGTATTTTAAATGAGAAAACGAAAGATGATGCCATTTTTGTAACCGATGTAGGGCAGCATCAGATGTTTGCCTCTCGCTATTGCAAACGTCACTCAAAAAGGAGTTTTGTTACTTCAGGTGGATTAGGAACAATGGGCTTTGGTTTACCTGCGGCTTTCGGTGCTAAAATGGGAGCTCCCGATAAAGAAGTAATATTAATCGTTGGTGATGGTGGTTTACAGATGACTATCCAGGAGTTTGGAACCATTATGCAATCAGAAGCAGCAGTGAAAATAGTGTTGCTAAATAATAAATATCTCGGAATGGTTCGCCAGTGGCAACAGCTATTCTTCGATAAACGCTACTCGCATACTTACATGGTTAATCCGGATTTTATTCAGGTGGCAAACGGATTTGGAATTGAGGGCAAAAAAGTAGTTGATCGTCCGGATCTTGAGGGAGCCGTTGAAGAGATGTTGAACCATAATGGTGCTTATCTTCTGGAAGTATCCATCGAAAAAGAAGATAATGTATTTCCAATGGTACCAACCGGAGCTTCGGTAGCGGAAGTAATATTGGAGGCAGCTAATAAGTAACATACTAAAACGGAGAAAAATGACAGATACATATACAATAACCGCATTTTCTGAGAACCACATCGGTTTATTAAACAGAATCACCATCATATTTACACGTCGTAATGTAAATATTCATAGTTTAACCGTTTCTGAATCTGCAATACGGGGTATTTCAAAATTCACCATTGTTGTTGTTGAAACCGAAGAAAAAGTTAGAAAGGTGGTTAGCCAGATAGATAAGCTGGTAGAGGTTTTAAAAGCATTTTATCACCCAAATGACGAGATTGTATACCAGGAAATTGCCTTATATAAAGTACCAACCGAAGCGCTCCTGGCAAGCAATAATCTTGAGGCTATTATCCGTAAGCATAATGCCCGTATTTTAGAGGTAATGCCCGAGTATACAGTTATCGAGAAAACCGGTCATTGCGAAGAAACACAGGAGCTATTCGATATTTTAACTGAGTTTGGTGTAAAACAATTTACCCGTTCGGGAAGGGTAGCAGTTACACGATTAAGTGAAGAATTGCTTACCAATTACCTGAAGGAAATGGATGAAAAAGAACTTGAATTGGTAACAAAAATGCACGAAACAACGCAATAATTGGCAGGCTTGCTGCTACGGATTACAGATCCGAAGAAACTTGAATAGAGAAAAAGGCCGCAATCCATCAGGATGCGGCCTTTTTATTTTGAGTTAACCTATGGCTTAAATAGATTATTAGATAATGGCTTGCATATTCTCCTTCGCCTCACGAAGTTCGGCACCACAAATTTCCACATCGTGGTAGCGAATTTCATCATTTATTTCGATAAGCTCGTTGTTATCAACATGCATATCTTTTAATCCTTCATTAAAATTCTTACCAATTACGTTGGTATCAACTTTGCTCATAAAGTTGGCCAAAAGGGGTTTGCATGCATGATCAAACAGGTAACAGCCATATTCTGCTGTATCAGAAATTACACGGTTCATCTCGAACAATTTCTTACGTGCAATGGTGTTTGCAATAAGCGGAGTTTCATGCAACGATTCGTAATAGGCAGACTCTGGTTTCATGCCAGCTTCGGTCATCACTTCAAAAGCAAGTTCTACTCCGGACTTAACAAAAGCTACCAAAAGAACCCCATGATCGAAATACTCCTGTTCTGCAATTTCAGCATCTGTTGCGGGGGTTTTCTCGAAATCGGTTTCTCCTGTGGCTGCTCTCCATTCAAGAAGGTTTTTATCGCCATTTGCCCAGTCTTCCATCATGGTTTTCGAAAATTCACCCGAAAGAATATCATCCTGATGCTTTTCGAACAATGGACGCATAATGGTTTTTAGCTCCTCTGCCAATTTAAATGCCTCAATCTTTGCCGGATTAGAAAGGCGATCCATCATATGGGTAATACCGCCAAGTTTTAGTGCTTCGGTAATTACTTCCCAGCCATATTGAATTAGTTTTGAGGCATATCCTTTATCAATTCCCTTTTCAACCATTTTATTAAAGCTAAGAATAGATCCGGTTTGTAGTAGTCCGCAAAGAATCGTCTGCTCACCCATAAGGTCAGATTTTACCTCGGCTACAAACGAAGAGTGAAGTACACCTGCCTTATGACCACCAGTACCTACACAGTATGCTTTAGCAATGTCAAGGCCATCACCATTCGGATCGTTCTCGCGGTGCACAGCAATAAGTGTTGGTACACCAAATCCACGAAGGAATTCTGCCCGCACCTCCGAAGCCGGAGATTTAGGAGCAACCATAATCACAGTCAGGTCTTCGCGGATTTTCATACCTTCCTCAACAATGTTAAAGCCATGCGAGTAGGACAGGCAAGCTCCTTTTTTCATTAATGGCATTATGTGATTAACAACCGGAGTATGGTATTTATCAGGAGTCAGGTTTAATACAAGATCCCCTTTTGGAACCATTTCCTCAATGGTGCCCACTTCAAAATTGTCGTTTTTTGCATTTTGGTACGAAACCTGGTTTTCATCAATTTCCACCTTTCGAAGGGCATAGGATACATCAAGACCGCTGTCTCTCAGGTTTTGACCTTGGGCGAGTCCCTGGGCACCACAACCTACTACTACAATTTTTTTACCTTTTAGTTTTTCAACACCATCAGCAAATTCCGAACTTTCCATAAAGTCGCATTTGCCTAACTCTTCCACTTGTAAGCGGAAAGGAAGGGAGTTAAAATAATTTGCCATTTTCTTCAATTATTAAGTGATTAGAATTTTGTTTTTCTGAGAGTCTGTTTGTTAACTGCTTGTGTTAACTACATGATACAAAGGAAAAACATTTAGCTGAGAATACCTTGTAATTATTAATGGTAATTTAGGTACTTTTCATGGATTTCTTTCTATATTGCAAGGGCGTGGTGCCGGTGATCTTTTTAAAATACTTTGTGAAATAGCTCTGGTCGGGGAAATTCATTAGTTCTGCAATTTCGCTAACAGTCATACTGGTGTGTATTAAAAGGCGCTTAACTTCAATTATTAGCTTTTCCTGTAATAATTCTGCGGAGGTTCTGCCTGTTGCCTGCTTTACAATTTGCGTGAGGTGGTTAGGTGTTATGGCCAGCATCTCGGCATAATCGTTCACCCGATAATTGTTTTGGTAGTTTTCCTCTAAAAGATAGAGGAATTTTTTAGCTAATATATGCCCTTTTACGCCGCTTAATGATCTGAACTTTTCAGGATAAAGCTTATCGCAGGTTAACAGAATTAAATCGAGGATAGAATGTATTATTTCTTCTGATGGATTGCCTTTTTGCGCCATTTCATTTACACCTCGTTGAAAAAGCGATTTCATAAAATCAATATCCTCTTTTTTTTTCAGAAGCAATGGAGGATTCTTTTGCTCAACCGAAAAGAAAAAAGGAAATTCCAGCAATCGGTTTTTATTATTTTGCCGAAGAAGATAAAATTCAGATGTAAATAAAAAAATATATCCCTCAATGTCGTGCGAAAGCTCAAGCTTATGCGCCTGGCCTGGTGATAAGAAAAATACACATGGGGGATGAATATAGTATTCATCGTGGTCGATTATGTGTAATCCAGAACCATTTGTAAGAAACAACACCTCATAAAAATCGTGCCGGTGAGGATACGAAACCTGAAAATGCCTGTTGGCATCGAATACCTCAACCTGGAATAATATGCTTTTTTCGTCAGGACTTCGAAATTTATCGATGCTATAAATGGGTATGTTTGCTTTTACCGGCATTTCCGAAAGGTACTCAAAAAGCAAATAAGTGCAAAAGCGCACAAAATTCTGAAAATGGCTTTAACTTTTACACGTCAGCACGTTTGCCCTTTTATACTTTCTACATATATTTACTTGCATGGACGATATAGCTCATGAAAAGAGGCGTTTGCTGTTAAGTGCACTTTTTCCATTTCTGTTTGTTTGCTTGATATGGCTTATCAAGATTTTCGAAATTATAAGCGGAATTAGCCTGGTGCAGTTCGGACTATACCCATTAAAACCACAGGGCTTGATTGGAATACTAACCGGACCACTTATTCATGGAGACTGGAGGCATTTGTTTAACAATACATTTCCCGTATTTTTTCTTACCTGGGGCATTTTTTATTTTTATCATGAGGTGGCATGGCGGGTTTTTATTTTAGCTTATCTCATTGCGCAGTTCTGGCTTTGGTTTTTTGCACGCGAAGCATATCATATCGGGGCCAGTAGCTTAATATACAGTTTTGGAGCATTTGTATTTGTGAGTGGCATTATTCGCAGAAACAGAAATCTTCTGGCAATATCACTTCTGGTTGCTTTCTTATACGGTAGTATGGTATGGGGAATATTTCCTGTTGACCAGCGAATCTCGTGGGAAGGCCATCTGATGGGAATGATTGCAGGGATTGTTCTTGCATTTTATTACAAAAACTATGGTCCTCCAATTCCCGGTACAATTTTTGACGATGAGGAAGATGAGTCTGACGATGAAAGTTTTTTCACTGAAGAGTGGAAAGAATATGAAACAGAATAATGTTTAATTTCGTAGAGTCCATTAAACGAAAATTATTTAATGAACCTGAATCCTACCTTTTAACTGTTAAATAAATAAAAAAAGTAATAAATTAGTATAGTCAACAATCGATCTAACAAATATTGTTTAATGAAAAGGATAGGAACTTTATTATTTCTCATACTCTGTGCTTTTGGAGTTACCATATCTCAAACACTTGAGGAAAAGGAACGCGAACTCTTTAAGCAGTATAAAGTAAAAGAGCGTACTACCATTAATTATAGCTACATAAATGGTAAAAAATCTGATCAAGGAATAAAAACTTCAACAAGTACTTATAATACTGAGGGCCTTGTACTTTCAACAAAAACATTCGATCGCAACGGAGAAATTACAACATCAGAAAAGTTTGGATATGATGTTCATAACAATAGAATCCTTTACGAGCGGAAAGGCAAGCGCAGTTACATGAAAACCAGTGAATACAACAAAGCCGATAATATTATTCTGGAGTCGGGTTATGATGGATCTTCTGCTTTTAAAACGGTGTATAACTATAATAACTCTGGAAGATTAGCGGAGATAAAATATTATGCGGAAAACCTGCTTGACGAGAAAAGGGTTTATTTACATTCAGAAAATAAGGCAGTTGTAAGGGTTCTGCATCGTGGGAAAGATCTTAAATCTACTATTGGGCTTGTTTTTAACAGCAACGGTGATATTCTTGAAGAGGTGACTCAATCACTTGAAGGGGTTGAGCTTGACCGAAGAAAGATGACCTATAATGAAGCTGGATTTATTGCAACAGAAGAAAAATACAGGGCCGGAAACCTATCCTATAAGTTAACTTACCAATACGATGATAATAATAACCTTATCAAGCTCACCGAAGAATCACCCTCGAAAGGTAAACTCGATAAAAAGCTTTATAAATACGATTCGGCAGGCAGAATTATAGAGTATAAATGGAAACGTAAACCCGATGAGGAATACAACGTAAAGACTTACAAATATGGTTCTGAAGGTGTTTGCATAGAAGAGTTTACCCGTTATCCGAAGACCAACTACCAATTACTCTCTACTTACGAGTATAAGTTCTATTAATTAAATCAATGTAATGCTTATTCGTATTCACCCCGATAATCCAGGTGTGCGCCAGGTCAGCCAGGTGGTGGATATCCTAAAAAAAGGTGGTGTCATTGTTTATCCTACCGATACCGTTTATGGTCTTGGGTGTGATATTTTTAATCCCAGGGCGGTTGAACGTATTGCGCGTATTAAGGGACTAAGACCAGAGAAGGCAAACTTTTCTTTTATTTGCCACGATTTAAGTCAAATTTCTGATTACACACGTCACTTGAGTAATCATGTGTTTAAACTCATGAAACACTATTTACCCGGTGCTTTCACATTTATACTTCCTGCAAATAACCGTATTCCTAAGCTCTTTAAAAATAAAAAGAAAACGATAGGTATTCGTATCCCCGCGAACAATATCCCCCTCGAAATTGTCCGGCAGCTGGGTAATCCTCTCTTAACAACCTCAATTCATGATTCGGATGAATTATTGGATTACACCACAGACCCTGAGTTAATTCATGAAAATATGGGGCACCTGGTTGATGCAGTTATCGATGGGGGCTTCGGGAATAACATTCCTTCAACGATCTTAGATTGCACAGGCGATGAAGTTGAAATAATCCGTCAGGGATTAGGTGAATTCGAAGGGTAGTATTTATCACTGAATAATTGATTGAGTAGATTATCAGCCATAATTGGGCTGAATGCTGCAGAGGAAGGCTACAAACCAGAGGCTTAAACTTACACTAAAACGTCTAATGTTTTCAAAAGCTTATTTCCTCCAGAAAGCAGGTGAGAAAATAACCAATACGGTAAATAGCTCAAGCCGGCCAATAAGCATTAAAAACGATAAAAACCATTTCCCAAATACACTAAAATGTGCATAGTTGGCTGCTGGTCCAACCTCCCCAATACCCGGGCCTATATTCCCCAGCGAAGCTGCAACAGCTCCCAAGGAGGTTTCCAGGTCGTACCCCATAAAGGAAACTACAACAACACCCATGACAGTTATCAAAACATATACCGAAACAAAGGCCAGTACATTTGTAATTATTTGAGGATTTACTGCATGTTTGTCGAAACGAACAGGAACGATTGCATTGGGGTGAATAAGACGTTTTAGCTCAAGAAATCCATTCTTTAAGAGCAAAACAATTCGAACAGTTTTTATACTTCCACCAGTTGAACCTGCCGAACCTCCGAAAAACATTAATACAAGCATAAGCACCCAGGCAGCAGGAATCCATTGCAGGTAATCTGCCGTTGCAAAACCAGTAGTAGTAATAATGGAAGATACTTGAAAAAGACCTGTTCGAAAGGCACTTTCAAAATTATAATCGGTTCTTGTAGTGAGCAGAATAGCCGTAATAATTATGGTAAAGCCTATTATAAATCCGAGGTACCAACGAAGTTCTTCATTGCGCCAAATGGGTTTAAATTTCATGTGCATTCCCAGGTAGGCCAGTGAGAAATTTATTCCTGCAATAACCATAAAAATGCTTATAATGTAATGGGTGTAGCCTGCCTGGAAGTCACCAATACTGCCCCCTCGTGTAGAGTAGCCTCCTGTAGCCATGGTAGTAAACGAGTGGTTAACTGCATCAAAAAGATTCATTTCACCAGCCCAAAGCAACAATACCTCTGCCAATGTAACAACACAGTATACTCCCCAGAGCCGCTTGGCTGTTTCTTTTACCCTTGGATGCAACTTATCGGGAGTTGGGCCCGGAACTTCGGCCACGAAGAGCTGCATACCTCCTATTCCTAATACCGGTAAAATAACCAGTGAGAGCACAATTATTCCCATTCCACCCAGCCACTGAGTCATACTCCTCCAGAAAAGCAGTCCGTGCGATAAAGATTCAATCTGATCACCCGATAAGATCGAGGCTCCTGTGGTGGTAAATCCGGAAATGGTTTCGAAAAATGAATCGGTATATGCGGCAATACCACCCGATGTGAAGAAGGGCAAGGCTCCAAACAGTGAAAATACTACCCAGCCAAACGTGACAATTAAGTAGCCCTCTCGTTTTCCGACAGTTTTATCGTAGGATCGAAAGATGGCCCACAATAGAAAGCCCGAGAATGAAGTAATAAACGCCGATACAAAAATGTAAATCCAGTCCGGCTCATTATAAATCAGGGATATCGGCACGGCCAGCAACATAAAAAACCCTTCGATAATGAGCATCACGCCCAGAATAAAACCGATAACTTTAAAATTAATCATCCTGGTTAATTAAAGAGTTTTGCAACTTTGCTTATTGCCGAGGGCAATGCAAATACAACAACTTTATCGCCTGGTTTAATTAGTGTGTAGCCATTTGCAATAAAGCTTTTGTCGCCTCTAATTACCCCCCCAACCATCGAATCTTTTGGGAAACCTATTTTATTGAGGGCACCTTTTGTTATTTTTGAGTCCGGTTCAACAAAAAACTCCAGAACCTCTGCCTCAGTTCCTGTAAGACAGCGCACCGAGGCAACATTTTCGCTTGTTGTAAAACGGAATATTCGGCTTGCAGAAATAAGTTTCTTGTTAATAATGGTATCGATTCCCATATTCTCGGCAAGAGCTATGTAATCAATGTTTTCAACTTCTGCAATAGTTTTTTTAACTCCCAGCTTTTTCGCAAGCATGGATGAGAGGATATTGATTTCGCTATCGCCGGTAACAGCTATAAAGGCATCCATTTTATCCAATCCTTCCTCTACTAAAAGATTGTAATCACGACCGTCACCATTAATTACAAGGGTGTTGTTA
>DNTK01000329.1 GCA_003508755.1 Bacteroidales bacterium
GATGTATTTGGGCAAAAATCTGCTCCGGATGTTCACACTTCGCCGGAAATATCATTTATACAATCAGATTATCAATTTCCGACGATGGAAGCATTGGAGTTTAAGCCATCCCGTATTAAGGTACCTGAGATCATGTACGGGAATATTGCTGAATATGACAAATACAGAGATCTCCCCGGAATGAATAAAACCTCACGCACGGGCCCCCACCTGAGATTTGGCACCGTCAGTATTCGTGAACTGTTAAAAACTGCCAACACAAACGAGGTGTATCTCTCTGAGCTTATATGGCGTGAGTTTTTTATACATATTCTTTATTTTAATCCGCATGTTGTTAGTCAAAACTTTAAACCGAAATATGATCACATTCAGTGGGAAAATAATGAGGAGCTTTTTGAGCAGTGGTGCCGGGGAAAAACAGGATTCCCTCTTGTGGATGCCGGAATGAGAGAGCTTAATGAAACGGGATTTATGCACAACAGGGTTAGGATGATAACTGCAAGCTTCTTATGCAAACAATTATTGATTGACTGGCGTTGGGGTGAAGCATATTTTGCTCAAAAACTCCTTGACTATGAATTGGCATCAAACAACGGCAATTGGCAATGGGTGGCCGGCACAGGATGCGATGCTGCACCCTATTTTAGAATTTTTAACCCCATCACGCAAGCTTCTAAGTTTGATCCAAAAAAAATCTACATTAAAAATTGGATACCGGAATATGATACATCAGATTACCCGGAGCCTATAATTGAACTAAGCGCTGCGAGGGAACGCACCCTCATGGCTTATAAAAAGGCTCTTAACGCATGATGCAGAAAATAGCATTAATAATAATATATAACTGAACAAAAAAATTATGAATTTTAAACGTTTTACTTAATCCGATTGTTGCTATATTGTACCGATATAAAATGATAAAGAATTTCACATATCGCGATCCTGAAATAATTGCCGAAGTAGATGCACTTATTGGTAAGGAGTATTCTTTGCTTGAGCGAATAAGAAAGGGAGGTACCGGATCTCCCCGATTTATGATAGTTAATGCCAGCGATGCAATTAATAAGCACCTGATAAAAGCAAATAATATAAATTACAGCAGTATTGAAAGGCGTCCCACAGGTATTATTGTAAATTTCTATTCGGTTCTCAATCACTATATCTGGGTAATACCATACGACCAACTTGAGTTAGAACGCCATGGCGATAGCTACAAAATAGAATCCAATGACGCCCACTTGCGCTTTAGTCCAAAACTAACTTCACGGGAGCACCAGCGTTTTATGACTAAAATACTGGCCGATCGCGACAAGTACTTGAGAAAATATAATAAAAAGGCAGGGTGAAAAAACTCCCGACTCAAAAAAAAACCGGGAGTTGAATTATTATCAATTCTGGGACCTAAGAATCTGATTTCATACTCAATACCCTGTACCCCCATGCCTCAATTTCCAGTTTCTGTGTTTTTGCAATTTTAATTTCCTTGCCAGAAATAAAATCTTTATAGGTACCACCCTGGATATTACTTTCCATGGTTAGTTCAGTTTTCTTATCTGAAAAATTGATAACCACTAAAACCTTGTCTCCATCCTTCTCTCGGGCAAAGGTAAGTACCTTATCTGCAGAGTTCACTATTGGAATCATCTCTCCTCCCCAATGGCCATTCCAGAGAGATTTGTTTTCTTTTTTCAATGTAAACAGGTTTTTATATAAGTCAAAAAGATAATGCTCTTTCCATTCTATTACGTCTTTTTCGAAAAATGAAAGCTGACGATCGAGTCCGGCTTCCTGACCGCTGTATACCAAGGGCATACCAGCTGCAGTTACCGTAAGAACAATGCATGCATCAAGGGCTGGGCCAAATTGGGTAAATTGAGTACCCTCCCATGAATTCTTATCATGGTTATCCACAAAATTCATCCAATATGCATTTCGGGGAAATGTATTTACTGTATGAGCAAAATGTTCGTACAACCGATGAAAGCTCCCATTATTCATGACCAGTTCATGCATGGCAGCATACATCTCCCAATTATACGACATATCAAATGCTGCCTTGTGCAAATCACGGGCATTCCATTCGGCCAGCATAAATACTGGCTTAATTTCATCAAGTTCTTTCCGTACATTTTCCCAGAAATCGGTAGGTATAAACCCTGCAACATCGCATCGGTACCCATCAATATTGGCTTCAGTGACCCAATATTTTAATACTTCAGTCATGTATTTTCTTATACCAGGTTGATTGTAATCAAAATCGATAACATCCGACCAGTCATACCAGGGAGTAGGTTGAAAGTTACCGTTGTAATCACGGGTGTACCATTCGGGATGTGCTGAAACAAGATTGCAATCCCAGGCTGAGTGATTAGCCACCCAGTCGAGAATTACGTACATACCCATATCATGAATTTTTTTTACAAGGGATTTTAAATCATCCATAGTGCCGAACTCAGGATTTACAGCGTAATAATCCTTTACAGAATAATAACTGCCAATACTACCTTTTCTGTTTTTTTCGCCAATGGGATGAATGGGCATTAGCCATATGATATCGATTCCAAGCTCTTTTAGGCGCGGCAGATGGGATTCAAAAGCTTTAAAAGTACCTTCTGAAGTGTATTGTCGGATGTTTACTTCGTAAATGGTTGCATTTTTACTCCACTCGGGGTGTGTTAATTGCACATAATCTTGAGGTTGATACGGATCGGATTTCACCTTTTCTTTTTGTTTACAGGCCGAAAATAAAATAGTCAGTACTGCAAAGGTAATTGTTATATGCTTCATAGTTTTTCTATAATTATTAATTGGTCAAAAATTGAGAATTACAAATTACAAATTACAATTAAAATCAATTCATATAATGATGGTTTCTAAGCCAATGCTGGTATTATTTTAACATTAATCGTTACTTTTGATTTACTTTGGTCAATAATATATAAATGAAGCCGGTACAGGAGATAATCGACAACACCCTAAATGATTCATTTACTGTAAGGAAGTTTACCTCACCCTGTAAGGAAAATATTTTCCATTTTCACGCGGAATATGAATTAACTTATGTTTTAAATGCCAGTGGTGAAAGGTATGTAGCCGGTAAGCTTGATAAATTCACTTCCGGAGATTTAGTGCTAATTGGGAAAAATACGCCCCATTACTATATTCATGATACGTATACCCGCAATGCCAAATCGGCGCCGGTGATTGTTATTCACTTCTCCGAACTATTTTTAGGAAAATCCATCTATGAATTACCAGAGTTAAATGCTTTCAGCAAATTATTGGATAAAGCAGCAGTTGGCATTGCCTTTTCAAAAACAACTTCCGGGAAAGTAAAACAACTTTTGCTTGATCTGCTCAATGAATCGGGTATTGAGCGATTTATTCTATTATTTAAAATATTTCAGTTGTTGCAATCAGATATGCACTACAGAAGCATCGGAAGTATAGGATATGACGATACCATATCACAACGCGACACGAATCGCATAAACACAGTTTATTCGTATGTGGCAATGCATTATAAAGAAAAAATCCTACTTAAGGATGTGGCAAAGCTGGTGCATTTAAGTCCTGCGGCATTTTGTCGTTTTTTTAAAAGACTTACAAGAAAGTCGTTTGTTCAGTACTTAAATGACTATCGGATCGGAAAAGCCTGCAAACTCCTAACAAAGGTCGACTACAACATCTCTGAAGTAGCCTATATTTGCGGGTTTCCTAACCTGGCTAATTTTAATCGGCAGTTTAAATCGATTGTACATTTAACGCCTGCAGAATACAGAAATAGGCTAACACTAATCCAAGGTACAAAATGAGCTCATCTGCAAACATAAAAGCCCGTACCTATAATCTATATAGTAATGAGATCAGCAGTGATGCTTACTACAAGAAATTAGAAAAGCTATCGAATCTGGCTATAGAACTATATGACGATCCCAATAAATTAATTTCTGATTTAAGAAGATTAAGTAATCGAAAACGAAAATTAAAAAGAATCATCGAATACAAAAGGCAGAACACTTCCGAGGAGAAACTAGTGCTTCTTTTGCGCGAGCACCTGGATGACTATTTGTTAGATGTGGATGGATATATAAAACAGAAATCGCTGATAAAACTTACCGATAAAAAACTTGGCATTTCCAGGGAGCAGTATGTCCTCTATATGTTAGAAGCCGAATTAACAAATCGAATTAATCGTAAGGAATTTAATGCCGCTAAAGGAAAGGTAGCGATGCTTCCTCATTGCCTGAAGGACTTAAATGAATCATGCCAGGCCAGTATCGAAGGATTCGATTATGTATGCAGGCTTTGCAAAAAAGACTGCCATATTTATCCGATTGTAAAGGTACTCAGGCAGCACCAAATCGAATCGTTTTTATGGACAGGCAATAGTTTTAAGTCACTAATACAAGAGAGCCGGAATAAAGGGCAAACATTTGGCATGCTGGGCATTGCCTGTATTCCCGAGCTCATAAATGGTATGCGCACTTGCAGTAAAATCCCGATACCCACAGTAGGATTTCCACTCGATGGTAATTGTTGCAGAAGATGGTGGGGAAAGACTTTTCAGAGTACCTTTAACATTGGCCAACTTAATAAACTATTGATAATTAACGATGAGATGGCTAAATAATAATGAATCTATATAAGCTAAAAAGAAGAATTACGTATTGTTTTTTTTCTTACTTTCAACACCTATTATTAAAGTTAAGTTAGGTACAAAAGTTATTGAAGTAATCTGTTGCTATGCTTTTGCTATTTGTCCTACTTAATACTGAAACATATTAAATCCTTTATCAATGATACTATCTATTTCTGATGCATGGCAAACCATGAGTTTATTGGAAAAGGTATATTGGTGCTTTGCCATTCCTTTTTCCTTATTATTTGTAATACAGCTCGTATTAACCTTTTTTGGTGGTGATATTGATGCTACCGAAGCCGAAGGTGATGTTGATGGCTCCATTGAGCACGACACCGGAATTGATTTTCAATTTTTAACTTTAAAAAACTTAATCGCATTCTTCACCATTTTTGGTTGGGCCGGAATTGCTTCACTGGATGCAGGTTTAAGTGCTTTTGTTACTGTAATAGTTTCAACAATGGCCGGCTTAATAATGATGACAATTATGGCCTCTATTGCTTATTTTATGGGCAAACTTACAGACGATGGCACATTAAAATTACAAAACGCTATTGGAAAGACAGCCAGTGTGTACCTGACTATTCCTGCTAAAAGGGGGGGGCTGGGAAAAGTGCAAATAAAAGTGCAGGGAATGCGGACATTGGATGCCCTAACCGACGAAGATAATGCTCTGCCTACCGGTGGAATTGTAGATGTGGTAGATATTATAAATGATGAAATTCTATTAGTTAAAAAAAGTGGTAATTAATAATTCAATCAAATTATGGGACAGTATTTAGTTTTGCTTATTGCTGCGGCAATATTATTTGTATTTATTTTAATCATTTCATTTTTCCGTCGTTACAAACGGTGTCCTTCCGATAGGGTATTGGTTGTTTACGGTAAAGTGGGAAAAAGCGGAGCAGTTGAATCACGTTCAGCTAAGTGTATTCATGGTGGTGCAGCCTTTATTTGGCCAGTGATTCAAGACTATTCATTTCTTGACCTTACCCCCATCTCAATCGAAATTAATTTAACCAACGCACTGTCGAAGCAAAATATTCGAGTTGATGTTCCTTCAAGATTTACCGTAGGTATTTCTACAGAGCCCGGCATCATGACTAATGCTGCTGAGCGTTTATTGGGACTCTCGCAAGCAGATATCAGCAACCTTGCAAAAGACATTATTTTTGGTCAGCTAAGGTTAGTTGTAGCTACAATGGATATTGAGGAGATCAACAGCAACCGGGACAAATTTTTAGCAGCTGTATCAAGTAATGTTGAACAAGAATTAAAAAAAATTGGCCTCAAATTAATTAATGTAAACGTTACTGATATTAACGATGAATCGGGCTATATCGAAGCTTTAGGTAAGGAAGCTGCTGCAAAGGCAATTAATGATGCCAAGAAAAGTGTTGCTGAGAAAAACCGTGATGGATCCATTGGAGAAGCCAATGCACATCAGGATCAGCGTGTACAGGTAGCTGCTGCTGATGCAACTGCGGTTGAAGGAGAAAATACAGCGAAAATTACTATCGCTAATTCCGATTCTGCACGACGGGAAAAAGAAGCTGAGGCCGAACGAAAAGCGGTAGCTGCCGAAAAGGTAAGCGAGGCAAAAGCCCTCGAAGAAGCATATGCTGCAGAAAAAACGGCAGAGCAAGTGCGTGCTGAAAGGGATAGGGCTTCTCAGACAGCCGATATTGTAGTACCCGCGCAAGTAGACAAAGAAAAAGTTGAAATTGCAGCAGAGGCGATTGCAGAGCAAACCAGAAGGCATGCCAAAGGTGATGCGGATGCTATTTTTATGAAAATGGAAGCAGAAGCTAAAGGTATGTTTGAGATATTAAGCAAACAAGCACAGGGTTTCGATAAGCTGGTTAAAGCTGCCGGTGGCGAATCAAATAATGCTGTAATGCTTATGATTGCTGATAAGTTACCCGAATTAGTTAAAACCCAGGTTGACGCTATTAAGAATCTTAAAATTGATAAAATTACTGTTTGGGATAATATGAATGGTGGCAAGGATGGTAACGGACCAACTTCTGCTAATTTTCTATCGGGTATGCTAGGATCTATTCCACCCTTTGAAGAACTATTTAAGATGGCTGGTATGGAATTACCCGATTACTTAAAAGGTAAAAAAGCTGATGCTGATAAATCTATTTCCGACGCAACAGAAATTGTTGACGATACACCAGAAGAGGAGACTGAAGAAGCAAAATAGTATTGTTGAAACAAAAAAAGAGGCAGAAATGCCTCTTTTTTTAACCCTAAACTATATTAATCGAAATCTTTATTAATAAATAGCACCTAACAATAAAGAAAGTAGAATTAATAAGAATTTATCGCTTCAATAATTTGTCACTCATCCAATGCCAGTTCGCCACCTTCTAATTCAGGTTCAATATTAAACATATCGTTGCCCGGCCACTCATCTACAGCACGCAAGGCCCGAAACATGGTACGAGAAATATCATTATGTATTCGCGATTGTTTCTTCGTGCTTGTATTTACAAGCATTACCCAGTTAATCTCGTTTTTATGTCGCATAATTAACGCAGAGGTCCCTGCAAAGGTACCTGTACGCCACCATGTTCCATAACCATCGGTACCTCGCCAGCCAATCAGCTTACGCGTGCGGTATTTCCCTTTGGTCATTTTCTTGATGGTTTTCTCATTTAGAATATCTGGTCTGCTTTCGAAACCGTCAATAGCTACCATAAATTTGGCAAGCTCAGGAGCCGATGCTACCCATCCACCTGCTGCTCCAAGCAGTTCTATATTATTACCTCCGTATACAATGGGTACTAATTTTCGGGAACCATCAAAAGCCCATATTTTTGGCATCTTGCCTGTATTGTAATAGTTTACCTCGTTGATATATAGGTCTTCTTCAAAAGAACTCCCTATATGCATGTCATAAATACCTAATGGATGCAAGATGGCAAACTGCACATAATCTTCATATTCCATTCCGGTAACCTTTTCAATAACTTTTCCTAGTAAAGTATATCCAAGATTCGAATACTTATAGTGTTTACCGGGTACATAGGATAAATGATGTTGCAAGGCATATTGAATTATATCTTCAATTTGAGCGGGTGGCTCAATTTCCATTTTACGGGCAACATACAACGAGTTAAAAACCGGATCACCAATTTTAGTGCTCCAGCCAGCAGTGTGATTCAGTAAATGATGTATGGTAATATCTTCTACCTTCTTATCCTTATATCCAGAATATATTTCATCATTCAGAATTCCCTCAGTTCCGAAAACCTTGTCGTTTATGTCAAGTTTTTCTTCCTCAACGAGTTTCATGATTGTTACAGCAGTAATAAGCTTAGAAACACTGGCAATGCGAAACAGGTGATGAGGATTTACCTCTATACTATCGGTTACGTTCGCGTAACCAAAACCTTTTGCATAAACCAGCCGTCCCTCTTTTGCTATAGCAACAGAAGCCCCATTAATCTTATTACGTTCAATAAAATCCGTAATTTCTTTTTCCAATGCAACAGTGGTGCTATCACCAATCTGTGCTTCGGGTATCTTGTAGGACAGTGGCACTATTTCCGAAAAAGGGATATTCCTGTCGCTTTCCTTTTTAAAAGAAAACGATACGGCAATCTCACCCAGGAAGAATAATACGATTAATCCTACCGTCAATGGTTTTTTAAGTCTCATACAGTCACAATTCCCTAAAACGATTGGTCAGATCGGTTTCAGGATTTCGCGACAAAGCTATGACAATTTTTTTATATAGTCCAAATTTACTATATTTATAAGTTTTTCCCATTTTTGAGTACCCTCCGGTGTCAACTGCCCCTTCTGGCCTGCAGGAGATATTAACAAATGTGTTGATTTTTGCAAATCAGGCGCTTTATCCTTAAAATTGTTCTTCTTAAACAATAAAATCGTGCATTCATCAGGCGAAATTTGCCATTTATCAAAGCTAAAAATTGCTTAAATAGGCAGTATTTTGTCTGAAAATAAGGATTTATATAATTGATTTACTGATATTTATACACTTATTAACAATATAGGGCAACCTGTAAGTTTATTGCGGTTCAGACCAGAAAAGATTCCAGGAAAAGTTAATTTAGACAATAAAAAAACAATGAATTCTCAAAGAGGCTTTGCCAGCGACAACAACTCGGGTGTTTCGCCCGAAGTATTGGACTACTTAAAAAAAGTTAATTCAGGCCATGCTGTTGGTTATGGAGATGATGTTTTTACTGCCAAGGCAAAAAAATTATTTAAAGCACATTTCGGTCCTGATGCAGATCCCTATTTTGTTTTTACAGGCACAGCAGCCAACGTTCTTGGGATAAGTGCTGCCACACAATCTTTTAATTCAGTTATATGTGCATCTACAGCTCACATCAATGAAGATGAATGCGGGGCTCCGGAAAAATTTAGCGGCTGCAAACTAATTGCCATTGAAACCAAAAACGGTAAGCTTACTCCTAAAAGCATACTGCCGCATATGGTTGGATTTGATTTCGAACATCACTCTCAGCCCCGTATAATCAGTATTACTCAGTCCACTGAGATGGGTACAGTATATTCAGTAAAAGAATTAGAAGAACTTGCTCACTTTGCTCACAAGTATGACCTGCTGCTTCACATGGATGGCGCCCGGCTTGCGAATGCTGCTGTAAGTCTCAACCTGCCCTTTAAATCCTTTACTGCCGATGTCGGTGTTGATTTGCTTTCCTTTGGCGGCACAAAAAACGGATTAATGGCTGCCGAGTCCATCGTGTTTTTTAACCAGGAGGCTGCTCAGCATTTTAAATACATTCGTAAACAAGGTATGCAGCTTGCCTCAAAAATGCGCTTTATTTCTGCCCAGTTTATTGCCTATCTCGAGAATGATTTATGGAAAAAAAATGCAACCCATGCCAATAAAATGGCTCAACTTTTATACAATAAAGTTAAGGTTATCGAGGGAGTAACAGTTACCCAAAAAGTTGAAGCAAATGGGGTGTTTGCATGCATTCCAAAAGAAATAATTCAGCCATTACGCGAAAAAGTATTCTTTTACCCCTGGAATGAAACAACGGGGGAAGTGCGTTGGATGGCTTCATTTGATACCACAGAACAAGACATCGACAACTTTGTTAATCTTCTGAAAAACCATATACCAACATCCTCATGAAACAGTTATCCTTATTCTTATATTGTACCTTTTACCTGATAAATCTGGGTTTTTCACAAGAAATTCCCAAAGTCTATACCAACATAGAATACAATGAAAACAGGGAATTGGTATTTAAATACCGCGATACCAGCTATAAAGCGTTGGAGCATTTTCCCCAGTATTCCATCGAAGGATTTACAGGTAATATTACCGGAAATGATGTAGGTATTGCATTCAATTTTATCAATCCAGCTTTTCATGGAAGGCTTTATTATGGCCTCATCCATTATAACGATTCAAAACATCCATTGCCTGTCTACTTTAAAAGCTCTGCAAAAGTTGATAGTGGTAAGGCCTTGATAGACATTAAAAACAAGCTATCCGGGAGATACGATATGATTGGCTGGGAAAAATCCGGAAGAGGGGTAATCGGTTACCGGATTCAAGATTCTCAAGGCAATATGCTGTACGAAGGAAGAGTTGCATTTTTGGGCAACGGTCCATTTACCGTTGGTAATGTAATAACCGAAGGGCCTTTTGTTGATCTGATAACCCACCATTCAGCTGTTATTTCAATTTCGACCTTTAAGCCAATAAAGGCACAATTGAAAGTGGGTGATAAGCAATATGCAGCAAACAAAGAATTGGCCTACCATGAGTTTAAAGTGGATGATTTACAGCCCGATACAGAATACAACTACAGCTTTGAGATTGACGGCATAGTGCAGGAGTATAGCTTTAAAACCGCTCCCATGCCCGGAAGCAGAGAACCTTTCACTTTTGCCTACGCAAGCGATTCACGAAGTGGACCCGGTGGTGGTGAACGATCGGTGCATGGAGTGAATTATTACATCATGAAAAAAATAATGTCACTGGCGGTCCAACAGAATGCCGTATTTTTTCAATTTACCGGTGATTTAATTGATGGATACCTGACCAACGATCTGGAAACTCACCTGCAGTATGCCAATTGGAAACGTGCTGTAGAACCCTGGGGTCATTATTTTCCCGTTTATGAGGGAATGGGCAACCATGAAGCATTGTGCTATTATTTCCCGGTTCCGAATACATATTGGGGTATTATGATCGATAAATTTCCATTCGAAACACAATCGTCAGAAGCAATTTTTAACTCAAATTTTGTGAATCCGACAAATGGTCCTGCCAGTGAAGATGGTGCTGAATACGATCCTGATCCAAAAGCAACAGACTTTCCACCCTATAAAGAAAACGTATTCTATTACACCTACGATAATGTGGCTGTGATTTCGCTAAATTCTAATTATTTCTATGCTCCCTCCCTCTCTTCCATTCCGCAATCTAGTGGAAATTTACATGGCTATATACTCGATGTTCAATTAGAATGGCTAGAGGAGGTAATTAATACTTTAGAAAATGACGAAACAATAGATCATATTTTTGTGACACAACACACACCGGCTTTTCCAAACGGAGGACATGTGCATGATGACATGTGGTACAACGGGAACAACCAGTATCGGCCATGGATTGCTGGTAAAGTTTTACCAAAAGGAATCATTGAGCGGAGAGACGAATACCTCGATATACTGATCAATAAAAGCACCAAGGTATTAGCCATATTAACAGGCGATGAGCATAATTATTGTCGAACAACCATAAGTCCGGACATGCCAAGGTACCCCGAATCCGGATATTTTGCCGAAAAAATTGAGTTATCCCGTACCATTTACCAGGTAAACAATGGAGCAGCCGGAGCCCCCTATTATGCACAACAAGAAACACCATGGACCAGTTTTACCGATAGCTTTACCACGCAGCATGCACTCGTTTTAATTCATGTAGATGGTTTAAAGGTCGAGCTAGAAGTACTTAATCCTGATACACTGGAAGAAATTGACCGTTTTACATTACGGGATAAATAAAAAAGGCCCCACTTGAATAAATAAAGCAGGGCCTTTTTGCAATTATTAGCTGAATTAGAAATAATAAGCCATTGATAGAATTAACTGGCTTGTACGTTTATCGAAATCATAGGTAGCACCACCAACTCGGACTCCTGAACCATATTTGCTCAGATTTCCTTCGTAGCGCGCTTCAATATTGAATTTTCTCCAGTCGAATCCTGCAACCAGTTGGTAACCCATTGTAGCTTTATTGCGCTCATCTTCTTCTAAAACATCCGATTTAGAACTCACAACTCTTGAAAATACAGGACCAGCTCCTATTTTAAAGTTATTATCAAATTTTAGTCCGGCAATAATCGGAATATCAAACTTATTAAATCGTTGTTTTCCTATTTCGGAAAGACCATTCTCCCTGATATCATCTACTGAAACATCATGGGTAGATGTAGAGAACAGCAATTCGGGCTGTATGAAAAGCTTTGAAATTTGTAACTGAGAGGTAAGTCCAAAATGGAATCCCATCCCTTTTTCGTAACTTATTTTATGTAAATCGTTATCGTTCTGAATAATTTTAATGTTGTTCACACTTAATCCACCTCTTGCTCCCAGCTTAAACTGAGAAAAGACTATACCTGTTGAAAACAAGGTTATTAGGGTATATAAAAATAACTTCTTCATGATTTTTTAGTTTTAGTTGTTTGTAATCAATGACAATTATTAATGTGTGTAGTTGCACACTTAAAAACAATTATTGTACCATTTTTTAAAAAAGTGTTAAACATACCCGGTGTTTATTGGTTATAAACTGAAATAACTATTTTTGTGCTCGTTTATTAAAACAGAACATATGACAATTTCAAAAAACAAAGTTGTTTCATTGGTATATCAACTCAGAGTTGACTCGAAAGAAGGAGAGGTAATTGAATCATTAACCAGCGATAACCCCTTATCGTTTTTATTTGGAGCCGGAAATCTCTTACCTAAGTTCGAACAAAATATCGATGGACTTAAGGTAGGCGAAAGTTTTGATTTCGATTTAGAAGCCAAAGATGCTTATGGCGAAGTAAATAATGAAGCAATTGTAGATGTTCCGCTTTCGGTTTTTATGGCCGATGGGGTACTTGATGAAAAACTCGTGCAGGTTGGAAATACTATTCCCATGCGCGATAACGCAGGTAATCGTTTGAATGGTGTAGTTAAAGCCGTAACTGATTCGAACGTAAACATGGATTTTAATCATCCTTTAGCAGGAAACCACTTGTTTTTTAGTGGTGAAGTTACCGATGTTCGCGAAGCTACCGATGAAGAATTAAGTCACGGGCATGTGCATGCTGA
Organism: Bacteroidales bacterium; assembly: GCA_003508755.1. Classification (GTDB taxonomy): domain Bacteria; phylum Bacteroidota; class Bacteroidia; order Bacteroidales; family UBA10428; genus UBA10428. The sequence continues at coordinate 12,989 of DNTK01000329.1, forward strand.
GGGCTGTGGCGGAGGTTGTGGATGTGGCGACGAAGCCGCGGATAGCGGATGTGGCAGCGGCAATTGTGGTTGTTAAGATTAAAAACTCAAAATATCAACTTAAATCCTGGTGTTTATCACATCAGGATTTTCTTATTTAAGCAGGTCATCAATCAATCGTAAATGAGTCAGCATCCTTGTACACTGGAAACTTTTCTCTGAAAGCAGAAAGCGATGATAGTGAAATAGTTATGGAAGAGTAATTTTCTTCATCTTCAATGTTTAGCATGCTTTCACCTTTTGGACTGTATACTACCGAACCTCCTTTATAGGAGATACCGTTTCCATCAACACCAACGCGGTTAATACCAACCACATAACACTGATTTTCAATGGCCCTGGCGCGCAGCAGCGTATCCCAAACTTCCTGCCTAACCTCTGGCCAATTGGCTGAATACACCAATACCTGGTAATTCAGGTTGTTTCTCGACCAAACCGGGAAACGCAGATCGTAGCATATCTGAGGCATTATTTCAACACCTCTCACTAAAAAAGTTTTACGTTTAGCACCCGCTTTAAAAAGCCCCCTTTTGTTTTCTTCCATAAACAAATGACGCTTATCGTAGAAATCCATACTGCCTTGTGCATCAGACAGAACCATGCGGTTGTAGTAGTGGTTTTCCTCCGGAAATACTAAACTGCCCATAATAGCAAGCCTGTATTTATCAGATAAGGTAAGCTGTTTGCTGGGTTGCCCTGTCAATAGTTTATGATCCAATTTATCAGGCTCCATTACAAAGCCGGTGGAGTACATCTCGGGTAAAAAGAGTATGTCCGGCAATTCCTTCAGGCCAGCTAGAAGTGATTCTATTTTACGAAAATTCGCAGTGATGTCTTTCCAGCAGATATCGTACTGAAATATACCTATATGTAAGCTATCAACCATATAATATAATTATCCGGATGCTATTCCGGTATATTTCTTCAGTTCGAGCAATAGCAGGTCGGGTTCGATGGGTTTTGTAATGTAATCGTTCACTCCAATCTCTTTGGCTTCTTCCATAATCATTTCGGTGCCATTGCGACTCAACATGATGATGGGAGTCTCAAGTTTTAGATTCTCTCGAATATGCTTGGCAACCTCAAGACCACTAACAACAGGCATAAAAACATCCAGTATAATAAAACCAAATTTTTCACTATCGACAGCTTCTATAGCTTCCTTTCCATTATCAACGGTTGTCACCTCATGCCCCATTTTAATGAGCGAGTAAACCACCATTTTTTGCATCATTGGATCATCTTCGGCGTAAAGAATGCGCATGGTTGAAAAGTGAATTAGTTGAGGTCAAACTCTTTGTTAAAACTTTCGATTATTTCATCGATTTTTTTAATGGATGATTGCAGCAGTGCTCCAAGTTCTTCGATGTTGATGTGTTTCTTTGCATATTCCTCAATCAGTGCAATATCTTCCTCGAGGTACTTTATGCCGAGGAACGAAACACCGGGTAAGAACTTATGCGCCTCACGACTTAACGAATCATAATCGGCATTTTCAAGGTAAAGGGTTGCTTTTTCTACATACTCAGGTGCCAATTCTTTAAAGGTAGTAATCATTTCCTTAATAAAGTTTTCATCTCCTCCTGAAATCTTGTTCAGAAATGCTAAGTCAAATTTTTGTTCTGAATCACCCATTGATGTTGGATTTAGTCTTTACAAATTTCTGAAAAAATTATAAGCCCGCAAGTATTCCTCTGTTATATTACATAAAACGGTCTAATTATTGGGTAAATAATCATAAAAAGACAATATAGACAAAAAAACAGCGCAATGTGGCTTGAATTTTGTAAATGTGTAAACTATAAATTATTTTCGCTTTTTATTCTACAGTATTTAAAAATCAAAACAATAGACATGAAGAATTTACGTAAAGGCTTAATGGTTGTACTTCCGGTATTATTTTTTACCATAAGCCTGCAGGGGCAGTCGAAGTACGGCAACGATAGTACCAGATGTAGGGAAAACCTTTCGAACATGAGTTCGTTTGTAAAAATCAAGGTATATGAATATGCCTATTTACCGTGGAATTATGCATTTCATCACTGCCCGGCTGCAAGCAAGAACATTTATATCCAGGGAAAGAAAATTCTCGATTGGCAGATTGAAAACGCCAGCGACGAGCAGGTAAAAGAAGCCTTTATCGATACCCTAATGCTTATGTACGATAAGCGTATCGAGAACTTCGGTGAAGAATCGAAAGTTTTGGGCAAAAAAGGAGTGGATCTATTAAAGTATCGACGTAGCGCAGTTGAGGAGGCTTATGGAATTCTTTCACTATCATTGGAAAAGGGAGGTAATAAAACCGATGCTGCTGTGCTTGCAACACTTGTTACCACATCGAGTGTGATGTTTCAGAACGGAAAAATCGAAGCAGATGAGATGATTAACAACTACCTGAAATCGATGGAAGCGGTAGAATCTCAGCGACAAAACGCCAAAACAACAAAAGCACAGCAAAGCATCGAACAGGTATTTGCTGAATCAGGAGCAGCTGATTGCGAGGCATTGATTAATATCTTCACACCAAAATACGAAGCCGACAAAGCCGATGTGGAATCACTTAAGAAAATTACAGAATTGTTAAAACAAACAAAGTGTCAGGAATCAGATTTATTCGCTCAGGCATCAGAATCGCTGTATAGCATCGAACCCTCGGCTGCGGCTGGTGCTAATCTGGCAATGATTTTCTCCACCCGCGAAGAGTTCGAAAAAGCACAAGATTATTATACAAAAGCCATTGAATTGGAATCTGACAACGAGCTTAAAGCAAATTATTACTACCAATTAGGTGCCATCGCCATGAAAATGAAAAATTATCCGGATGTTAAAAAGAACTGTAAAGAAGCCATTAATCTCAAAAGCGATTATGGTAAAGCATTCATCTTAATAGGAAATGCTTATGCTGCGGCCAGTTCAAGTTGTGGTGAATCCAATTTTCAAAAAGCAGCAGTTTACCTGGCAGCTGTAGATAAATTTGCAAAAGCTAAAGCGGTGGATCCCACGGTTACAGAAGAAGCTTCGCAACTTATTAGCCGCTATGCCGGTTACTTCCCGAATAACGAAGATGCTTTCTTCGAAGGCTATACTGACGGACAAAGCTACACCGTTGGTTGCTGGATAAATGAAACTACAACTATTCGTACTACAAAGAATTAGAATAATATCCTCTATGACGTATGAAAGGCTGTACAGAAATGTATGGCCTTTTATTATTTAAACACATACCTGTAAAAGACTCGCCGAATTCAAACTTTTGAATATCGCAGAAACAAGAAGCCACACCGGGTTAAGATTAATAGCCTGCCTGTATAAGGAATATGGTATTTTTTGGAAACATCGAGCAGCATATAATACTCAAGAGATGCATACATACAAGCACAGGATTTCATGGAAGCTACTGCCTTTCTACAATGGTTAAGCTTCAAACTTATAACCCACGCCTTTAATGGTTACAATGCGCTCCTCTCCAATTTTCTCGCGAAGCTTCCTGATGTAAACATCAATGGTTCTATCTCCGACAAAGATATCGGCGCCCCACAGCCGATCAAAAATTTCATCACGGGTAAACACACGAGAAGGTTTTGAAGTAAGCAATTGCAAAAGCTTAAACTCTTTACGTGGAAGCATCATTTCTTTTTCGCCCATATAAACGAGATGTTTCTCAGCATCAATCACCAAATCGTTGAATTTTAGCACAGTGTCGGAAGTTGCTGAATATTCGGTACGATGGCCGTAGCGCTTTAACAGTGCTTTGAGCCTGGTCACCAGTACTTTTGGTTTTATGGGCTTTGTAATATAATCATCGCCTCCTGCTTCAAAACCAGCAATTTGAGAGTAATCTTCGGCTCTTGCCGTTAGAAATACTATCAAAGTGTTTAGGTTTAAAGGGTTCTCACGAAGTTTTTCACATGTTTCAATGCCATCCATTTCAGGCATCATTACATCAAGCAGTATCAGCTGTGGATTTATTTTTTGTGCCATTCGAATAGCTTCCTTGCCATTATTAGAGGCATAGATGTTATACCCCTCCTTCTTTAAATTATAGGTAAGAAACTCTACGATATCCGGTTCATCGTCAACAACCAGAATTTTAATGTCGTTAGGGTTCATTTAAGCTGTATTAAAATGTATTCCAAAAGTATGAGCCCATATTTTATAAAGCGTTAATAAATTATTATCATTGAATCGGATAAAATTAATTCTTGATGAAAAGAGTTAATAATAATTTAATATTGGCACGTGCGCAGCAGATAAGAGATAAAGTATTTTTGCACGTGCATTTGATTGTATCAAAAGAATGGAGAACATTTACATAGTTATAGTCGGAGTACTGTTTATTCTGGCTATATCAGATTTGGTAGTTGGTGTTAGTAACGATGCTGTTAATTTTTTAAACTCCGCCATTGGAGCTAAAGCAGCACCTCTTAGAGTAATCTTAATTGTTGCAGCTGCCGGTGTTATTGCCGGGGCAACCTTTTCTAACGGAATGATGGAAGTAGCCAGAAAAGGAATTTTTAATCCATCCTCGTTCTATTTCTCTGAGATTATGATAATCTTCCTCGCTGTAATGCTTTCCGATGTTATTCTGCTGGATTTATTCAATACCTTTGGTTTACCGACATCTACCACAGTATCAATTGTTTTCGAGTTATTAGGTGCAGCCGTGGCATTGGCCATTATAAAGGTTATGCAAACAACAGGCGATTTTGCAGAAATGGTCAATTATATTAATACAGCCAAGGCCCTTGCCATCATATCCGGAATTCTGGTTTCCGTAATAATTGCATTTACTATTGGGGCCATTGTTATGTGGTTCTCCAGGATAATATTCTCCTTTAATTATGCAGAAAACATAAAATATTTCGGTGGTATTTTTGGTGGACTTGCTGTAACTGCTATTACCTACTTTATTTTAATTAAGGGACTTAAAGGTTCGGTATACGCCGAAAACATATTTGGAGAGCTTCCTTTGACTGACTGGGCAAAATTTTTAGGCCGTCAGAATTATGATGGTTTTAAATCCTTGGTGGGTACGTTAGGTAGTTTTGATGCCAGCACGGAATTGGCGAACTGGGGACAGAAACTTAGTGCCTTCGACAAAGATTCTTTTAAAGAAGGTATATTGCAATTTCAAACATGGGTTGGTTCATCAGGATATGAAGCAAGTATACCATTAACAATGGTGCATTTCGTAAAGTACTATCTGTTTAAAATATTACTAATAAGCTTTATTGGATTCTCCTTAATTACGCAATTGTTATATCGTGTATTTCGGGTTAATATTTTTAAAGTAGTTGTATTAATCGGAACCTTTGCACTCGCGATGGCATTTGCCGGAAACGATTTGGTAAACTTCATTGGCGTTCCGCTTGCCGGTTTAGCATCATATAAGGAATTTGCTGCAACTGGTGTAAATCCTGACTCGCTTTTTATGTCAGCACTTGCAGGACCAGTAAAAACTCCTACTATTTTCTTACTGATTGCGGGATTAATAATGGTTATAACTCTCTGGCTAAGTAAGAAAGCCCGTTCAGTTGTAAAAACCACCTTAAATCTTAGTGACCAGGAAACAACCAATGAACGTTTTGAATCGACTGTACTGGCAAGGGCAATTGTGCGTCACGCAATTAATGCCAATAGAACAATTGAAAAGATTGTTCCCAAGCCAGCACTAAAATGGATAGGCAAACGCTTCGATACTTCGCATTACAATGTGCAGATAAGGGCCCAGCATGGTATTTCTTTCGATCTTATTCGTGCTTCTGTTAACCTGGTTATAGCTTCCATATTAATTGCAATCGGTACTTCACTTAAATTACCTTTATCAACAACTTATGTTACATTTATGGTAGCCATGGGTACATCACTTGCCGATGGAGCCTGGGGGAGAGAAAGCGCTGTATACCGAATAACAGGGGTAATTACTGTCATAGGAGGCTGGTTTCTTACAGCCTTAAGTGCTTTTACAATGGCTTTTGTTATTGCCTTAATTCTATACAAAACAAGCATTTGGGGTGTATTTGGGTTTTCACTTCTGGCAGTATTTATTATATACAGAACACATATTATCCATAAGAAGAGACTGGATAAGGAATCTAAGGAAGAGAGAGATGCATTAGATTTAGCTTCCGATGGTGAAGGCATTTATGAAAAGTGCAGCAATTCTGTAGCCAGCTTATTAATGGCTTCTGCAAAAAACTACGAATATACTATTAAGAGTTTTGTACACGAAAAACGAAAGCATCTAAAAGAAGCACTGAAAGTCTCAGACAAGCTTAACTGGGAGACAAAACGCATGAAAAAAAACATCCCTGAGGTTATCCGCGAATTAAACGAAGAATCGTTTGAAAGCGGGCATCTGTATGTTGAAGTACTCGACTACACCAGGGAAACAATGCATAGTTTATATTATATATCGCACCCTGCATACACACACGTTGACAATAACCACAAGGCCCTTTCGAATGGTCAGAACGAGGCACTGACTGAACTTGTTACAGACATTTATGGTTACATCGAACAGGTAGTTAAGAGTATCTCTGAGAATGACTATAAAAAAGAGTCAGTGCTGGTAGAAGAATCATCGATAATTATTGATAAGATTACCCGAATCAGGAAAAAACACCTGAAACAAATAAAAAATGATAGCACAAGCACACGTTCCAATATTATTTTCCTTGATATATTGAACGAAACACGTAATTATTTATTGAATGCCAATAATGCCTATAAATCGTTTCGGGATATGGCTGTTCAAAACCAGCAGTTATCAATAAACAGGATACTCTAAAAAACTGTTTATCGTTAACGAAATTTACCGCAAGGTTAATTTCCGAATATCCTTGCTTTTATAAATATATGTCGGCTTCTTTGCGGCCAAATATAATTATTCGGAATGTTGAAAAAAGTATTCTAATCTACATTAGAAACCGCAGTATTAGCAGCCTGTTCCAACAATCAATCAGAAAACAAAGAAAATAAGAACGTATGCCTCTCATAAACGATTAATATCGATGGCTCCAATACCGTGTACCCGTTAACCTCTGCAATAGCAAAAAAGACGAAAGTCTGGACCCTCAACTTAAGGTAAATGTTTTGTTTTCAGCACTGAAAGAGGCTTTAAGAAATTCGAAAACAATACAATTGATATTGCAAACGCTTCACGACTTATTAAGTAGAAAGAAATTCAGTTATGCAAACAACAAGGTATTGATTACACCGAGCTAACGGTTGGTTTTGATGACCTGGTTGTTCTGACTAAACCGGAAAATGATTGGATAGACTATTTATCAGTTGAAAGGTTAAAAATGATTTGATCGTCCGATTCAGAGGGTAAGATTACCAGCTGTAACCAGGTACGCGCTGAATGGCCTGATAAAGTTATTGAATTGTTTGGAACCGAAATTACCCCAGGAAGCTACAATTTCTTTGCGAAAGCTATTGTTCATGAGGATAAAATCCGTAAAGATATTTCAACCAGTGAAGATGATGAATTTATCTTCAACGTCGTTTCAAAAATTAAATCCAGTCTTGGATTTATCGGATAGACCATTTATGATGAACACAATAAAAAACTCAATGCTATTTCCATTGACAGCGAAAGTGGTTCGGTTCAGCCCAATAACTTTACAATTAGTTTTGTACTTGCATTACTTTATCCAGACCCAAATTTATTTATCTGAATAATAAAAGTGCTAATAAAACAGAAGTTGATGAATTTGTTGCTTATTATCTAAGTAATGCTGCCCACCTGTGTTTAACAGTTGGTTGTATTCCATTAAGCAAAGCTGATTATGCAACTGAAAATGAAAAACTAAACCTGCTTAAAACCCTACAAAATAAGCCACACAAGGTTTGTGTTGTTTGTTTTATTCATTCTCGGCTACTCGGCAAACTTATAGCCTACACCTTTCACGGTTTTAATATACTTATCGCCAATTTTTTCTCTTAATTTACGCACATGCACATCAATGGTCCTGTCGCCAACAATAATGTTATCGCCCCAAACCTGTTCAAATATTTCATCGCGTGTAAATACCTTCCCGGGTTTAGATGATAAGAGTAAAAGTAATTCAAACTCTTTTTTGGGAAGTACTACCTCCTGTTTTCCTTTTATGATAACAAACTTTTCCCTGTCAATAATTAAATCACCAGTTTTGATTTGAGTAGCCATTTCAGCAGGTTTTTGCACCTTCCAGTTTACTCGTTTAAGCAGAGCGTTGATTCGACTAATTAATACCTTCGGTTTAATGGGTTTACTTATATAATCGTCTCCGCCTGCTTCAAAGCCTGCTACCTGGCTGTAATCTTCACCACGTGCGGTAAGAAAAGCAATGATAGTTTTATCCAACTTTGTATTTTCTCTCAAGCGTTCACAGGTTTCGATCCCATCCATTTCCGGCATCATCACATCCAATAAGATAAGGTGTGGAATTTTGGATTTTGCAATTGAAATAGCATCCTTTCCATTGTTTGCCGTCTGTACGTTATAACCTTCGCGTTTCAAACTATAACTGAGAAACTCAACTATATCAGGCTCGTCATCTACAATTAATATATCGTAACCCTGATTTTCCATATGTTAATTTTATTTTAACAACAATTGTTGGTACGAAGATAAGATTTCTTCTCTAAATGATAACATTTGCAAGGCTTTAAATACAAACATAGCGTTAGTTATCCTTTTTTGGTATATTAACTTAATGTTATCAGTAAAAAAATAAAAACAATAATTTAATAGAAGGATAATTTTATTCTAACCTCTATTATTTGCAGGAACTCTTTCTTTGTGATGAGTTTTTTTCAAAATAAAGTTAATGAGAGAGAGAGTATTTATTGCACTTCTGCAATTATTATTAATTCCGACAATAGCGTTTTCCCAGACAGGAAGCATTAAAGGAACCGTAACCGATAAGAATACCGGTGAAACACTTATTGGTGCTACAGTTATGATTAACGGCACCACTAAAGGTACCATTACTGATTTTGATGGTAACTATACCCTGGAAAATGTAGAACCCGGAACCTACAGTATTACATTTTCTTACGTAGCTTATACGAATATTCAACATGACGAGGTTGAAGTAAAAGCTGGTGAAGCTTCAACAGTAAATGTAATTATGGAGGAGGCAACAACAGCCCTGGAGGAAGTTAAGGTTGTTGGAAAAGCTAACCGCGAAGCAGAAGCCATGTTATTAATGGAGCAAAAATCGGCAGTATTGGCAACACAGGCCATAGGTGCCAAGGAACTTTCGAGAAAAGGTGTTAGCGATGCAGAGGGGGCTGTTACAAAAATTTCAGGAATTTCTAAACAGGAGGGTGCTAAGAATGTGATAGTGCGTGGCTTAGGTGACAGGTATAATTCATCTACACTCAATGGTTTTCCGATACCATCTGAAGACCCGGAATATAAAAATATTTCGCTTGATTATTTTACGAGTGATATGATTCAGGCGGTTGGTGTAAATAAAGTTTTTGGCGCAAATCAATGGGGAGATGTAGGTGGTGCCCATATTGATATTAAATCAAAAGAACTTATTAAATCTTCCGAACTGGAATTATCATTATCCCTGGGTACCAATAATCAGTCATTCGGCAAAGAATTCCTAAAAACCGAAGGCGTAAACTCATTTGGATTTGCCAATATTCATAATGGACCCATAGAAAAAACTAATGGTGGAGGCAGGGAGTACATCGATGAGTATTCATTTCCTAATTCTCTGGATCCGATAAAAAAGAATACCCCCTTAAACAGCAGTATTACCATAGCGGGCGGACGCAAATTTGGAGGCGACAGACATAGGTTCTTTTTGGTTGGAGCTTATGGAACCGATAGTTATATTGAAGAGGGTGTAACCAGAAATACCACAACTACAGAGTCGGTTCCATTCAGAGATTTCAACTACACCAGGTACGAGCAGTTTACATCACATCTTATAATGGGTAATCTGGACTTTGATTTTAATAAATCCAGGATATTTTACAATGCTTTATACATCCATACAAATAACCAGTATTTCTCAGAGTATTTTGGCAAAGAAGGGGAAATATTCCAAAATGTTGAAGACCTCGGCTCACAAGGATTGCTTAGGCGTCAACAAATAAATGATAATTCTATTTTAGTAAATCAGCTGGTATGGAAATGGGATTTTCTTCCCAGGTTCTCTTCTGATGCAGGAGTTTCTTATAACTATGTTACAGGTAACGAGCCAGACCGAAGGGTAAACTACTTATCCAATATAGGAAATAACCAGTTTGAACTTCGTTCAGGTGATGCGCGTCAGCAACGTTTTTATAATGAACTTGTGGAGAATGACATTAATGTGAAAGCAAGCATTACTTACCAGTTAACCGATGACGTTACTAACAAATCATCGCTAAGTGTCGGTTATAGCGGAAGGTTTGCTCAGAAAGACTTTATTGCCCCAATATACAATAAAGACTGGGAGGTAGGAAGTTCACCTTTACCAATATATCCGGCAGATAATATATTGTTGGATAATGACTTCAACCAGGAAAATCTGGATGCCGGGAATTTTACAGTTGATTTATATGAAGATAAATACGATGTTGAGAAATTTATTAATGGTGGCTATGCCAGCTTAATTTATCAATTTGGAACAAAATTTACCGCCAATGTCGGGTTACGTGTCGACCAGGTATATATCAAAATTAATTATGATGTAAACAAAGGTGGTAGCCAGGGTAGTGATAAAATCGATAGTGTATATTTCTTGCCAAGTGTAAATCTAAAGTATGATATTAACAACAAAAACAGTATCCGTTTTGGAAGCAGTGTAACAT
>DNTK01000225.1 GCA_003508755.1 Bacteroidales bacterium
TTGTCGATTTCGTCGATGTAGACGATCCCGCGCTTGGCCTTTTCCACGTCGTAGTCGGCATTTTGCAGCAGCGCCAGGATGATGTTTTCCACATCCTCGCCCACATAGCCGGCCTCGGTCAGGCTGGTGGCATCGGCGATGGTAAACGGCACGTTGAGAAACCGCGCCAGGGTCTGGGCAAGCAACGTTTTACCGCAGCCCGTGGGGCCGATCAGCAGGATGTTGCTCTTCTGGATCTCCACATCGCCGGCGCTGATGGTCGTGTCCAGCCGTTTGTAGTGGTTGTATACGGCCACCGCCAGGTGCTTCTTGGCCACGTCCTGTTCGATCACGTAGTCGTCCAGCCGGGTCTTGATCTCCTGGGGAATCATCAGGTTTTCAAAATCGCCGGCCTCTTTTTCATTCTCTTCTTCAATGATCTCGCTGCACAGCTGAATGCACTCATCGCAAATATATACAGCCGGTCCGGCGATCAGCTTTTTGACCTCCTTCTGGTTCTTCCCGCAGAAAGAACAGAAGAGATTCTCATTAGGCTCGTCTTTTTTGGCCATGTGTCATGCCTCCGTGTCGGTTAAATGATCCAGGTCATCCCGGTTGGTAATGACATGGTCCACGATGCCGTATTCTTTTGCCTCCATGCCTGACATGAAGTTGTCCCGATCCGTATCCTTTTGCACATCATCCACGCTTTTGCCGGAATGACGCACCAGGATGTCGTTGAGGGCGTCTTTCATGCGCAGGATCTCCTTGGCCTGAATGGCGATATCAGAGGCCTGCCCCTGAAATCCGCCCATGGGCTGGTGGATCATGATCCGCGCGTGGGGAAGGGCATAGCGTTTCTTGTCGGCACCGGCAGCCAACAGGAGTGCCCCCATGCTGGCGGCCTGGCCGATGCACACGGTGGTGACATCGGGTTTGATGTACTGCATGGTATCGTAAACCGCCAACCCGGAGGTGACGACGCCACCCGGCGAGTTGATGTAAAGGTTGATATCCTTGTCCGGGTCTTCCGATTCAAGGAACAGCATCTGGGCAATCAACAGGTTGGCCACATCATCGTTGATGGCGGTTCCCAGAAAGATAATACGGTCTTTCAGGAGGCGCGAATAGATGTCGTAGGCCCGCTCTCCCCTGCTGGTTTGGTCAATGACCATCGGAATTAATGCCACAGTCTTATCTCCTTTACATCTGCTTCGTTTCCATCGTTGGGTGCAGTTCCGTGATACGGAGCGCCACCGAACCGAAGAAAAAATTGACGGGTTACAGCGAGTGCGCCGGAACGGCCGCAACGGTCGAGTACATAGCCTATTGTTATTCGGCAGCCGGTTTTTCCGGTTCCACCGATTCGATCTCGTTTTTTTCCATTATAAGCTTAATCGCCTGTTTTTCAAGTAAGGCGTGCTTAAAAAGCGCCAGCTGGTCGCCACTGTTCGCGTAAACATTTTTAACCACATCCACCGGCTGGTTATAGGTGGCGGCCATCTCTTCGAAGCCTTTTTCCAGGTCTTCATCGGCCAGTTCCATTTTTTCCTGCTGGACGATCCGGCCCAGAATCAACTGGCGGCGCACCTGTTTTTCGGCGGTTTCCCGGTATTTTTCAGCAAGGCTCTCCCGGGAGATGCCGGCTTCCTCAAAGGTCTTGTTGTGGTAGGAAAAGGAGCGTTCGGCATCGGCAATGATGCCGTTGAGTTCATGCTCCACCATCACATCGGGCACCTCGAATTCTACTTTTTCCAGAATCTGGCTGAAAATCTGCTCGTTGAGTTCCTGCTCGATGCGTTTGTCATATCCCTGGGTCAGGTTCTCTTTGATTTTTTCCCGGACTTCATCGAGGGTGGTAAACGGTCCCAGCTGCTTGGCCATCTCATCGTCGATTTCCGGGAGGACCTCTTTGCGGATTTCGTTGAGTTTAACCTTAAAATCAACCGTGTGGCCGGCCAGCTTCTTGTTAAAATAATCATCGGGGAATGAGGCGGTGATCTCTTTTTCGTCACCGGGATTCATGCCGATGACACCCTTATCGAAGTCTTCGGATATGTGGCCATCGCCGAGCTTGATCACGAAATTTTCCGTTTTCTGGGTATCTTCGAAAGGTTTTCCATCCTTGAAGCCTTCGTAGTCCACCTGGACGAAATCGCCGTCCTGCGCCGGGCGTTCCTCATCGATGGGCTCCCGTTTGGCCAGATTCTTCTGCATCATCTGGATCTGGACCTCCACTTCTTCGTCACTGGCCTGGTAAAGGGTCTTTTTCAGCTTCAGCCCGGTATAATCGATATCGGCAATCTCCGGCTGGACTTCAACGTCGGCGTCGAAATGGTAGGCTGCGCCGGCTTTCAGTTCCGGCGGTTCAACCTTGGGGGAACCGACAACCTTCAATTCCGTCTCTTTCAGTGCCGCCACGTAGGCATCCTGGATCAGCTTGCCGGTCACATCGGCATTGACATCCTTTTTATAAAGCCGTTCGAGAACCCCGCGCGGGGTCTTTCCCGGTCGAAAACCTTTAACCTTGGCGGTTTTTTTCAGGGTCTTGTAAGCATCATCCAGTTCGCGGGTCACATCCGCCTCGGGAATCTCAATGTGCATCACTTTTTTGACGGAGCTGCGATCTTCAACGGTAACCTTCATAATTGTCCTTTCTAAACCCTGAATGGAGCCCTTTCCAAAGCAACGATGGCTGCCGACCGACGTTAAAAACCACTCGATTCAGGTAAAAAATTAAGCGCCCCGACGCGACAGGCATCAGGGCTCCTTTTGAAATATTCCCGGTAACGGTATTGGCTTGCAACAGCCAGGACCAATTCAGTCAGCGGGCCCGCACCGCCAGTCGATAAAAAACGCCGGCGGTATTTGGTGCGAGAGGGGAGACTTGAACCTTTATAGGGTATAAAATTTGTCAAAATTGCCAACTGACTGAATTATTAAACACTACCCCTGAGCACACCATCCTATTGAAATTAATACTCATCCATGCCTTCTACCTAATTGTAAAACAAAAAAATTTATTTGCGCACCTAAGTGCACATGGTGCGGGTGGGGAGATTTGAACTCCCACATGGTCTCCCACGCCAGATCCTAAGTCTGGTCCGTCTACCAATTCCGGCACACCCGCACGGTTATAAAATCATTAAACTTGGTAAACTATACGATTTTTTTTAAATTTCAAGTTTTAAAAAATAATTATTTCAATTTAATCAAGAACCATCAATGGTTCAGTATAGAACACGGAAGGTAATTTATAAGGATATTAAGCAAATGGGGTTAAGGCGGGTGATAAATTGTACCTCATAAATATGACCGAATAAAAAAAATCGGTACTGAAATGACAATATGCCGTCCTTTTTTCAATTATCTCAAAATTTCATCTATAATAAGGACAAGCTTCTTTGCCATCACTTCATCATCAGTTTTTATAATTTCACTAATTTTTGAGGCCAATTTGGCGCTATGTTTTGATTTAGCAAGCGGAAGCTCAAATAGTTCCGTAGAATCGATTTCTAACGCTTCGGCTATTTTTTCTAGTGTTTTTAGTGTGACGTTTGCTCGTCCGTTTTCAACTTTCTGGAAATATTTGTAGCTGATTCCAAGCCGTTCCATATCCTCTTGCCTTATACCCTTGCTAAGGCGCACTTCCCTGATCCTTTTTCCGATCAAAATTGCTAAATTTTCCATATACCCACTTATAGCACTCTACGGAGACCTCTTGAACCTCTCGTCAAGGAATATTCACGCTTGACATACCCTCCTATGAGTTGGTAGAAAGATTAAAAAGGTATACTTTAAGAAACCTAACGTCTCTGGGACATAAATTAAAGAAAGCCAGCGCTGAATGCGTATTGGCTCGTTAAAACCATGGAGATTGAGAGAGATGGCTCAAATTACATGGAGTGACCACAATGAGATGAAGAACGGGTTTAAATCTGATGTCACGAAATTTTTTGGATCTAAAAGCATATTCATTCCAAATGAAGTGCGAATTTCAGGCATGGGATTCGCCTTCCAGCCAGATGGGCTAATTTTTTCATATAACGAAAAGCTGGAGATAATATTTCCTGAGTTCAAAACAGCTTCTGGAATCAAAGACCGGAAGGGGATCTTCTTCCAGTTGGGAAAATACAATATTTTGAAGAAATACCAACGTGATGCATTCAATTCAATAACCGACAAACTAAAAAGATTAGAAATCGCTGAACATAAAGCTTTCATTGAAAAACATTGGGGGTCATTTAAGCTATTCTATGAAATCAGAGACAAGATGAAATTTTCATTTCAAGCTTGCCTTATTAAGGAGGGCAAAGACACATATTTCATTAAGTTTATAAATGAAACACTACCCCATGTTTCAATACAGACCTATAATTGTAATTCACTGAAAACAGAAGAGGGTTTTATATGATAGCATTTGGCCAAAAAATATGAAGGCAACACCAATCTTGCTGCTTTAAAAATCATCATTGTTGTTTCTTAAATCATTATACTGTGGAAACCGACCCAATCAGCAGTAGATGAAAATACTGTTTTCAACAAACAAGGTATGCTGATCGTTTAATAATAGGCTTTTCAAAAAATGGATAAAATAGGATTCAACATTTAGAGAATGGGAACAGGTGGTTCCAAAAATCAGCTATATGGATGATTATTCCACATCGGATGAGCCGGGCCACGGCCTACATCGACTATAAAAATGATTATTACGTTTCAGAAAGAAGCTCAAATCGAGGAGATGTTAAAAAATAACTTAGTAGGTCCTTTTGGCATAGGAAATTAAATGACAGACGAAGAAAATTACCGCAAAATCCTTGAAAACATGACCGAGCAGGAAGCACTTTCATATGTGTCCTCAATATTAAAAGAAACCATCTCCGATACCCAAGCAATACGGGCCGCCTGCGAAGCATTAGTGGGTGGCCAGTTTCATAAGGCGCTCGGATATGAAAAAGACATCAGATTTCCAGATCCAGATCCGTGGTTTTAGTGTTCGCATCTTATTTTATTTAGTTTTACAGCCAGGAAACGATATTTGTTCAGATTAAGTTTCTTAATTAAGACGGGAGGACGAAATTGGACTTAAAATAGATATAAAATATGGATAAATTTGAGGCAACAAATGATAAAGTTTGACCTATGAAAAATAGATAAAAACTAGAAATCTAAAAAAGGATATTCGTAATATAAAATTCATTGTAACTAACTGTAAAAATTAATAATTTTTGGTTTTATGGATTAGCAATGAACATAATAACTGTACAAAAAATTAATGCCAGTATAGCAAAGATAACTAATCCCATTAATATTTCTAAAATTGCTCCAATCAACTTGAATATGATAGGCAATAAAAAAAGACCAATAATTCCAAAAAGTATTCCAGTTAAAAATGAGTTCCCAACAATGAATCCATATAGAAATCCAAATAATGCAGATAGATAAGATAATTTCCAGATCCAACTTGGTACCGGCTTCTTTGGTAGTTCAATTACAGATTCATCATCAGAAATTCCATCATTAACATTTTGGTATTCTTCAGTTGGATTTGATTCGTATCTATCATAGGATGTAGTTTTATTATTAAATCTTTCTTTGACCTTTTTCTTCCTTCTCTGCCTTAGTATCCATACGACACCCCTTGAATGCTGCTGTGCCGCGGTTGGACGACCAGGTATGGTCATGTTGTCCTCCATAATTTATACTTGAAAATGTATAATAATACTATCTTACGTTTTTGATATAACAGCTACTCCTGTTAAATCGCTGAAAAGATATTCTGATTTTAATAGTAGATTCTCAATCTTTTAATCCCCTGATTTTAAATTTCGTGAAATATAAAATTTGTATGTCCAAGACATGAGACGAAAACCACTATCTAAAATTTGTTACTTAAACAAACTCTGACTTTGCTGTAGCTATTTCAACAAAATGAATATATCTATAGTTTCGTAGATTCGAATTTTTACAGGTCTTTTAAAACCTTTTTAGCCTATAGATATTTGACCCTATTCATGAATTTTAAATTCAATTTTTTTCAAATATGTGAGAATATCCTTGATATTATCTTTGATCATTAATAGCAGTTTATTTTATGTCGAGTGTAATGTCATATATATCAGTCCAATAATCATTTTCCTCTATCGTCAAATCATTAGTATGGTCAATCAGTAGTAGGTCAATTTCATTTTGTGTTATTTCAATAGCCATATTTGGAATACCTTTTAGAGCTTCTATTTGAGCTTCTAAAGGATATCCAGACAAACCATTATCTGAAGAAATAGACAAACGAGGTCCAGAGATAAAGAGGTCTATTAATGGTGCCATAATTATCAAGTCTTCTAAAAGTCCGTTTGATGTTAGACGATTATTGATTCTTTCTAAAGTTGCTTCTGATTCGGGACCCAAGAAATCCGGCCCTTCAATTCTTTCGTTTGATCTAATTTGGTTCCAAAGTGGTTTTCTTACACGGACTGCATCCTCCATGAAGTTCGCTAATTTATGGAGTTTCGTTAAACTATTTTGATAGCGTTGATCATTTCGTTGTTGGGAGTCAATATATCCTCTTTGTCGTAAATAGTTCCTAATTATAAAAGCCCTCTTTTTCAATAATGGGTGGCTGCCATTATCTCCTTTTTGCCGCCATACCGCTTGTTGTTCTACAAGATTTGCTAACCTATCAAATAAATCTGCAAATGCATATGGTTCATATCCTGCAGATTGGCAAAGGCTTATTGCATATATATCAGCTTCTACCTCTTTATTTTGGGTTGAACCACCGCTGTGATTTAATTCTCGATGCCCAATTTCATGGCTAATGAAACATGCTAACTCATCTTCATTAAAAATTGTATTAAGCATGCCTCTCGTGATAGTTATCTTATAGTTAGGATGTGACCAACCGTTAACATATGTTGAGTTAATTATAGCGATTTTATATTTAGAGTTACTATTAGAAAGTAAAAGTAATTTATTTTTGACGCTATTAATATACTTTTCAATCTCAGGTGAATCTAAAGTATCACTAAATAATTGATTGTATTTTTTAATCTCTTCTTCAGTTTTAGGTCTGTAAGGTGAATTTTTAATTTGATTTTCTTTGGTTAATGACATCTGGCTTATTCTATACTCACCTAAATTTTCCTTATAACGCGTGTAGGTTACTAATGGTGATTCTCCCGATTGAATTTTTTTATCAATTTCTAAGTTTAATTCAATCATTTTCAGAATTTCGATTTCAGATATGTATATCGCAGATGAGGGGAATTTAGTTTTATTTAAAATTTTAGTTCTGTTCTCAATAAATTTTTTATGTCTAGATATTTCGGCATTAGCAATATTATGATTAACGGAGATTATTAAAAAAAAGAGTATCATTTTTGATAAAATTTTAATTAAAATCATTTCAATCTTTCCTAAGTAGTAAATAGCTTTTTATTATTGTGTACGACCATCTTCTTTTACTGCCTTATGATCAATTTGATTACAAAATCGAACTTTATCCATCCATGGTCCCCAGAATTCTATTGTTGGCGAATTTTTGTGATCCCATCTTAACCATATTCTTCTATTTTTTGAATCGAATATTCGAAGAAAATTAAGGTCTTTTTTATTAATATCATACCTTATTGCAAAATCATTATAAGGTTGAGAAAAATATTTATTTGGGACTTCCGAACTTCCATAAGATACCCTAATGTTATTGATCTCATCCTTTCTATCTATAAAACCATTACGATTTCTATCAAAACCATTGAAATCACCAGATATGAACTGGTTGCATCCAGATAATGTAAATCTTACAGCAACAGATGTATAATTTTTTGAATAAGCATCTTCACAAATTAATAAAATAAAAAATATTAATAACATGTTCATTTTTACGTACATTATTATCACCTTAAAAAATTGAATTTAAGAAAATATCTTATCGCTTAAACAATTTTAATTTATTTTCAATTTCTTTTATTTGTTGCTCTATTCTTTTTAATCTTTCCATTTTAAATTGAGCTTCTTGCATATACGGTGATATTGCTTGGGCGAGTTGTTGTTCAATTCGATAAACTTCTCTTTCAATTCTATTATATTCTTCACTTGACATTTGCCTATTATATGGTCTTAATCTTTCTATTCTTTGCCTATATGGCATACTAATTTGTTCAATTTTTTGATTTAATCTAAACAAATCTTGCCTAAGACTATTAGCTTGTTCAAATAAATTTTCTCTTTGATCTGTTAGTGCCTGAATATTTTCATCTACAATAGCATTTGTCGGATTGCTTTGGTGTTTAATTATTTCTTCATTCTTTTGATTATCTAAATATATTATCACATTCTGGTGACCACTCGATATTGCATAATTCCTTGCTGTTTTACCTTTTGAATCTTTAATATTCAGATTAGCATCAGCTTTAATTAACATTTGAACAATTGAACTATGTCCTTCTATCGAAGCTATATGTAGTGCTGTTTGGCCTTTATCATTTGTCGTGTTTACATTGATATTTTTTTGAATAAGCTTTTCCACAATAGAATTAAATCCGTTTTTTGCCGATATGTGTAACGCTGTATCACCTTCTTTATTGCTTGAATTGAAATTGGCTCCTTCATTTAAAAAAATTTCCACCAAGGCATCATTACCTAATGAGGAAGCTATGTGTAAAGGGGTGTTCTCAGTTACAGGAGATTTAATATCAACATTAGCACCTGCAACAATCAATAATGCAACTATTCCTTTGTTTTCCATTAATGTTGCTGTATGTAATGGGGATAGACCTTCGTCGTTTATTTCATCGACGTTGGAGCCATTATCTATCAGCGATATTATATCATTACGATTTGAATCTCTAATTGCCTTGTGTAAGGTAAAATCATTTTCCTCAATCAATTTGCTTTTATTACTGACTTTCAAACTTTTTTTCTTATCTTCTATATTAAGTATTTTTTTAATAGAATCTTGAGAATTCAGTATGAAAATAGCTTCCCATTCTTTGTCTGTTATTTTTTTTTCGTATTCTTTAACATATTTTTTTCCATCAAATTTAAAGTATAACAAATATAAAATTTGACCTCCCTGGAAATAATCACCTATTAGAAAATCAAAATATCCGTTAGAAAGAATGTCCGTTTTCTTAAATTTTGAAATGTGGCCAGCTTCAAGAAGTAGTCTATAGTTTTTTTTGTCATTATCGTAAATATAATAAAAACATTTTCTCGCACCACAAATACATGGATTTGTGTTCTTTCCAGACGTAACTAAATATTGAAAATTATCAGAATTAGAATTGAGATATAATGGTGACACACTTATAGTATTCTCTTTTCCTCCCAAATAATCAATACATTTCTGATCTAAAAAACCATCATCTAACATTTTATTAACAATTATTTTTTTTTGTCCAGAGGTAATTTCCTGAGTTGCATTAGCAATATTTATTAAGGAAATAATAATAGTTAAAACAACAACGTTTGAAAGCAATGTTTGGCATTTTTACATTTTTTATGCTTTATAATCCTTTTGTTTTTAAGAAAATTTATTAATGATTGTGATAGTATCCCGGTAATCGCAACTCCACTCATAAATAAAATTTGGTCCTTCGACATATTTCTTAGAGTATAATTATAATTCTTAGTAAAATATTTTAAATCCAAATACAACAAATCAGAATTCTTTATAATTAACTCATTATACCAGAGAAATGTAATAACAATAGCTCCGGTAATTGAACTTGCAAGTAATTGAAAAGTTTTGGATTGAAATATAATTAAGTATACTACTCCAGCTATTACTGTTACTGCGGCAAGTAAAATGAAAACTGTCTGTTTGTTTGGATTCAAAAATAAGTTACTGGGAACAAGACCTAATTTTATCAGTGCTAGAGCAGTTACAATTGCACCCGCTAAAAATACGCCTAAAAGCGACAGCGGTCTTAATAATGCGTATGCTCCAAGTTCGATCAAACCTCCGATAAAACCACTTACTATATAAACGATAAATCTTGGAAATTCTGGTTGAAAATATATTGTTATATATCTTTCAATAAATCCACCGAAAATTATAAATCCCATTGTAAAAAATCCAATTAGTTTTTGCCTATCACTCAATGTACTCCATGTATGTGTAAATATAAATAACACAACTAATATTAATGTTGGGAAGAAGGAAAGATTATTGATATAGTTTAAAAAATCACTTCCTATATTATTTAAATTTGGCATTTTATAACTATTTTATTTTTTTCACATATTTTTATAATTTAACTCATAAAATATAAGCTGCATTAGACTTTTCTACTATCGAGTTTAAAAATTCTTCTGCAATATACTTTCCCTATTGTATTATCAAATATACACATTACAGAGAGAAATCTCTTTAACACCTATCTTCACATCCATTTACCAGCTAAAAAACAAAAACACACTATAGTACAAACTTTCTTAAATATAGCTTCATATATTTCATCTATATAAACGATTTATTTATCTTTTAATACAGCTATAAATTATTACTATTTTAATAATCTAAAAATCTAAACATTAAGATCTTTTTTCATGCCTCGCTCTATTTCTTCAATTATTGTTTCATCTTCACTATTATACTTTCCACCTAAAAAATCATCTTTAATAGATTCAAAGGTACAATCAGGTTCACGATCAATTAGCTTTTCAATATTTAAAATAGCTCGTTCTATATCCTGATGACGAATTAAATGATGATTGATCGTATGAAGTGGACAATCATTTTTACCAAGATAATAGTTTTCACCACACTGTGCATATGAAATGTTGGTTATCCCATTACGAAGTTCACTGACATCAAACATCATTGCATCATGATCATAAACATTAAAATTTCGATCTCTTGGTAAATCGCCAACACATCTAACTGGTGTGGTTCTCCATAAAGCATACAGAAAGTTACGATTAGGGTAGACAAAAAGCCTATATCGAAATTCACTTGGATGCCAATCTGGGCATCTTACCACGGACATAGGCATTTTACCTTTAATCCTGAAAATCCGAAAGCAGGGTCTCTTTGATCTTTTTTGAGGCTTGTTAAAAATCATTTTCAATTAAATATCAAAATATTGAATTAGATTATTAGGTCTCATGATGTAGCTAATCTCCGTTACTACCTTAAGGGCGTTATCATCCAGCGCTATAGAGGGATACCAAAGCTTCTATTTACCTCCGTAAAGAGCAATCTCTGGTTGATCTCGTGAAGTTTACGATTCAAGCAGGTCAACGAATATCAGATCTACACGTTTTCAATTCAGGATGAGAGCAGAGATGGAAACTCCAGCGCCCGCGATCAAGACCGGTGCATTGACCAGCTATTCTACTGCGTATACATTTGCAGGCAGTGGAGATGGTTTAATTTACTTAAATCTGAAGATGATGTCAATTAAATCGCTCATATATGAAAAAGACATGCCGATTTAGATCCGCGATCTGCGGATTTTACCCGCGCTTCCGGGCAGACTCATTTTTTGCCTCAAAAAATCATTCACGTTTTCCAGCAAAATGGACTAAACCTGCCTCTCAATCTCTTACCCGCTCATAGAGTAAAAATTAAAATATTTCGCTT
>DNTK01000558.1 GCA_003508755.1 Bacteroidales bacterium
ATATCTACAAAATTATATACGAGCAGTATCAGGTCGTTTTGTAAAAGATTACCGAGATTTTCTACAACTTTATCGCCTGTTTTTTTTGTGGATATTTTCTCATAATAATGCTTAAAATTAAACCCGTGTCTTTCTTTAAAAGCAGAAAACAGTTCATTTTCAAACTGATTTTTTCCACCTTCTTCTTCGTCTTTAAGCCACAATTCGGAATACCTGGCAGCAATATCTCCAGGCATCATACCAGCAAAAATCGAGTTCCGAGCATATTGGGTAGCAGTCGGTAATATGCTGCAATAGATATCTTCTTTTTCGATGGTATAAAGTTCGCTAACGATAGGAGCTATTGTTTTCCATTGATCATAACGTAAATTATCAATGATAATAAACACAGCCTTACCTGATTCCTTAAGCTTAGGCAGCACCGTATTTTGAATAATTCCGGGCGATAATAATGGCCGGTCATCAGAGCTATTCGTTAAGGATTCCGAAAAAAACCAATTGTGGTAATTATTTTTAATATACTTGCCAAACTCAATATCGGCCTCACTTTTTTGCATTTTAAGAATTTCATGCATACTGGCATCATCAGATTTTTCAAGTTCCAGCTCCCAAAACACAAGCTTTTTGTATACTTCTGCCCAATGAGTAAACTGAGCTGCTGCACTAATTTGCATGCCTATTTGCATAAATTCTGATCGATAAGCAGAAGTAGTTTCACGCGTAATTAGTTCGCGGGTATCCACATTCTTCTTAATCGATAATAATATTTGGTTAGGCTTAACAGGTTTAATAAGATAATCGGCTATTTGTGAACCAATAGCAGCATCCATTATATCTTCTTCCTCACTTTTTGTTATCATAACAACCGGAAGCGAGGAGCTAATGGTTTTTATTACAGATAGTGTCTCAAGGCCGCTTTTGCCTGGCATGTTTTCATCCAGAAAAACAATGTCGTAACTTTTGTTCTTTACCAGTTCAATGGCATCATCGCCATTACTGGCTGTATCAACGTGATAGCCTTTCTCTTCCAGAAAAAGAATATGCGGTTGCAATAAATCAATTTCATCATCGGTCCATAATATTGCCACCTTTTTCATTTTTCAGTATAATTAGTTGCGAAATGTATCGTTGAAATAAGTAATATACTGCTCAAGCTTATTATCGCGTTTAAGCAGGTTAAAATTTGTTGTTGAAATAAAGAACACCTGGTTATTGGTTGCATCTACATCACGGAATAAGTCAGGATATTTTTGCAGTTGAGAAAAATATTCAGAAGCCTTCTCTTCATTTTCAAAACTTACAACCGAAACCAGCGATATTGCATTGAGATCGTCTTTTTTCACCTTTAATTCCGATTCAGAAAAGTTATCGATATTGAAGTTGATAATATTAAACATTAATTGATTCGAGTTTTGGGTTTTTGGAACCGAAACAACAACAAAATGTTCTTCATCGGCACTAATTTTAAATAAGGTTGCTGCTTGTTTTATAGCTTGCTCCCGGGCTGCTTCCGGATTTTCGGTTTGCAAATAACGAATTATTAGCTGTGACCGTTCAGCGATTTCTGAATCTGGATACCGTGAGATCAGTTTCGATAAGTCGCTTATAAAAGTTACGGTATCTTTAATAACACCATTCGAAATAGTTTGCATGTAATCGTACTCGCGCATATATTTCGATTCCGGGTATTCCCTTAATGCTTTTTCAATTAATAGGCGCGTTTGAGCATAGTCGCCCCTATTAAATGTGTTATAAACATGTTCGTACGCATCATTTTCTTTTTGTTCCTGAGCCTCCATCTTTTTAAAATAATCAGGATCGCTGAGCACCATGGCATAATTACTTTCAGGAAATTCGTTAATGATTTTTTGCTGATAGAGCGAAACCATGTTGATGTTTTCAGTTTGCTTACCAATGGAATAAAGCTTATAGTATACCTGTAGTCTTTGCTCATAGGTTGGGTAGCGCCTCAACAGATCTTCAAAAGCATTGGTCGCTTTATTAAAGTCTTTTAGCTCCTGGGAATAAATATCGCCCATATTATACAGAGCTCTTTGTATGCGCAAATGAGATACTTCCATGGAACTGTCGGTAAAAGGAATATCAACAAGATAGTATCTTCGAGAGAACTTATCCGTTGGTTTCTCGGTTGGAGTAAGTTCATCTGTTTCCGTTTCTGCTTCATCGTTTGTGGCAAATTCGACAGATGGGTCAATTGAGCTTTTATTGGCCCTGCGCCAGTTATCCTCTAATTTTCTTGCTCCCCATTTCCGTTTAAATTCGTCTCTGCCTCTGTCAATGGCTGTATTGTTATAAAAGTACCATGAGCTTGTATTTGTCTGAATTTCGAACTGCTGCTGAATATCGAATTGTGCCGCCCGTTGTCTTTCTTCTTCAAGGCGTCTTTCGCGTGCTTCACGCTCTCTTTCCTGCTCTATTAAACCATCGATAAAGGCATATAGTTCCGCCTTAGGTAAATAGGAAAGTTTTTGAACACTGTCTTGCAGAGTAACGGTTTCGATGTTTTCAACCAGATTGGTTAAACTAATGGATTTTGCATAAATCACATTGTAATTCGGGTAGTCATCAGTAATAATGCTCACCGCACTGTCGTAATATGCCTGGGCAGGTATGTAATCAGGTAGTTCGTAATAGATATCGGCAAGTGTAATATAAGTAAGAGCTTGTTGGTTTATATTTTCTTTCGATACTGAAGCGGATAAGGTATAATAGTCAATTGCTTTATCGATGTCGCCTTCCTTGAAATAAAGATTACCCCAGGCATAATAAATCTGATCCTGGAAGTCGATGTTTTTGTCATCCCGCAACATCTTTTGCAACTGTTTCTCAATATCCTTACGGGAAACCGTCCCGGTTTCATAAGACAATGCCAGATTAATTCGGGCATTAAATGTCATCTCGTAGGGTGGGTTTAGTTTTATTACTTTCTGATAGCGTTCAGAAGCCAGTAAACTGTTATTCGTTTTTTGGTACAACTGCGCCAAGATGAAATTATAGCGTTGCTTGTAATACCTCGATCGAGCTGCATCCAGCGCTTTCTCAAGATGATCAGCAGCTTGAACAAAATCATTCCGCTGAATTTTTTGGTACGCGAGAGTGGCCTCAAAATCGGCCACCAGACTTTTGGGAATGCTTGTTTCCTTTTCAAGTTCGGCGAGTATATTTTCAGATTCCTTAATTCTTCCTTGTTCGAGCGATATTCTGGATAGCCATATGCGTGACTCGATTTGGGTTATTTCGTTTGGGAAATTTGAAACAATATATTGAAACGTTTCACTGGCCTCTTTAAATTCGTGTTTATGAAAATGGCTTTTACCCATCAGGAGATAAGCATCATCGACCCATTTATTGTATTCACTTTTATTTAAAAACTCACGCTGCTTGGGAGTTAACTCTTTATCCTCGTCGATTTCAGGCTTTACTGTAATGGAATGTGTTGTTAACACTTTTGTAGCTTTCTGAATCGATCGATCCATTTCGGAATTAATGGCAGAAAGTTCATCCTTATTGTGATAGATGAAAATTGTTAGCAATTTGGCATAATTGTCTTCATGACTGTTTTCAAGCTTTTGCATGCCTTTATCATAACTTTCCCATCCATTAAACAAGATGTTGTATCGGGAGGTAAGGTTATGAAAGCCTCTTCGGAGGGCAGTGTTCCTTTTTGTTGAGCAAGCTGCAAGCAAGATAACAGTGAGAATGACGAGACAATATTTTAATGTAATTCGGCTCAAGCAATAAAAATAATTCCAGTTACTATAACTGGAAAAGTTAAAACTTATTTTACTGCAAAAATAGTTTTCCTGTGGAAATTGGTAGCATTAAAAGAGAAGAAGTAATTAAAATTCGTTTATACTGCTTCCAGTGTATTCAATTCTGGCCATTCTTTTCGGATGGCCTGTTCTATTCCTGCTTTGAGTGTCATCATGCTGAAAGGACAACCTTCACAAGCCCCCAGCAACCTGACTTTAACAATATTATCATCGGTCACATCTACCAATTCCACATCGCCGCCGTCGGCGGTTAAATAAGGACGAACAGCCTCAATGCCCTTATTTATTTTCAATAGAATATCTTTATTTTTCGTGCTTGCCATTGCTAAAATATTTAATTTGCTTGGTTTCTCAACACTTCAATGCGCAGGGCTTCTGCTATATTTTTGAAATATTCTGCTGTACTATTTTTCTTTAAAACTGCCGGTGAACCTGTATCGGCATCTTCACGAATACTTTGAATGATTGGAATATGTCCCAGAAATGGAACATGCTTTTGTTCTGCCAGTGCTTTGCATCCTCCTTTTCCGAAAATATAATACTTGTTATCTGGTAATTCTTCAGGTGTAAACCATGCCATATTTTCAATCAACCCAAGTACGGGTA
This sequence comes from Bacteroidales bacterium, assembly GCA_003508755.1. Lineage (GTDB taxonomy): Bacteria > Bacteroidota > Bacteroidia > Bacteroidales > UBA10428 > UBA10428. Next base: position 4,401 of record DNTK01000558.1, read on the forward strand.
CTTTAATTGCATCATTTTGAAACATGCTGATTCCCTTAACAACATCTGCAAGGGCAATATCCTGGGGTGTACTTACAATTACCGCTCCCGATAGTTTTTTATTTTGCGAGATAGTGATATGGATGTCGCTTGTACCGGGAGGTAAATCAACAAACAGGTAGTCTATTTCGCCCCAATCGCCGTCGGTTATTAGCTGAGTTAAAGCATTGGATGCCATAGGACCCCTCCAGATGGTTGCATCATCCTGACTCACAAAAAAGCCTATTGAAAGAAGTTTAACACCATCCTTTTCGATGGGAACTATAAGGTCCTTCCCGTTTTTATTAACAACCTCCGGACGCTCGTTTTCAACACCAAACATTTTTGGTATCGAAGGTCCGAAAATATCTGCATCGATGAGCCCGACCTTTGCCCCGGTTAATGCAAAAGCAGCTGCCATATTTGCAGCAACAGTCGATTTTCCAACTCCTCCTTTCCCGGAAGAAATAGCTATTACATGCTTCACTTGTGGGAAAACTTCAGGTTCAGCTTTTGGTGAAACGGGACGCATTTGTGTTTCAACCTGTATATCCACCTCATCGATTCCGGGAACATCGAGCAAAAACTTTTCACAAGCTTTCTTGAGGGAGTTCTTCAGGGGATCGTTTACACTTGGAAATGTAAGTTTGAAGGAAACTTTTGTCCCTTTCACTTCGATATCTTTTACAAGCTTCATGGAAACAATATCCTCACCGCTCGAAGGGTGAATTATTTTCTGCAAGATTGCAGTTATTTGGTCTTCTGTGTATGCCATTAAATTATAGGGAAAAAAATAACTGATACTGCTATCAGCCTGTTAAACAACCCTCAAATATAGACACTTTTTTTTATTTAGACTAATTCTAATGAAGGGTCCCAGAAGTGATTTTTGAAATGTATAATTCTATCATTTTTAACCTGTACACCTTCATTTTGGAGTAATTCCTCCATGAGGCTCTCTGTTCGAAAATGGTGCTTACCTGTGAGCAAGCCGAGGCGATTGACCACACGATGTGCCGGTATAAAGTCGCGATGCCTATGCGAGTTATTCATGGCCCAACCCACCATGCGCGATGCTCCGGGAGAACCAATATATCTGGCTATAGCGCCATATGTAGTAACCCTGCCTGAAGGAATTAATTTTACAACTTCGTAAACGCGTTCAAAGAAGTTATCTTGATTCTTCTTCAGGGGGTTCATTAAGTTGTTGTTCATTATCGATTTTAAAACGGATATATTGTGATTTAAGACCTTCTTTTAACCACCCTTTTTCATAAAAAGTTTTTATCGAAAGAACTTCATCCCGGGCATGCTCTGATTGATAAATATCTTCGATAAATGCATCCACCGCGAGCTTGTTGTAATCTGCCAGTGCTTTTGTATAGTGAAATAACTCAACACTATCCGTTTTCAGATGAATAAAAGCACTGGAGTTTATTACATTTTGATAATACCCTAAAAACCTGCTTGAAGTCAGTCGTTTTAATGGTTTCTTTAGCTGGGGATCGGGGAAGGTTATCCAGATTTCATCAATTTCTCCGCGTTCAAAAAAGGAAGTAATAAAATCGATTCTGGACCTTATGAAGCCTACATTAGTTATTTCCTTTTCGGTAGCTTCTTTCGCTCCCTTCCATATACGGGCACCTTTTATATCAATTCCCAAAAAATTTCTTTTGGGGAATAGTTTGGCAAGTCCAAGGGTATATTCTCCCTTTCCACATCCTAACTCCAGGGTAATTGGATTGCTATTTTTAAAAAACTCTGTTTTCCATTTTCCCTTGAGATAAAAATCTTTTTTAAAGACCTCTTCAAACGATGGTTGTAAAACATTCTCAAAGTTTTCAACCTCTGCAAATTTTCTAAGCTTACCTTTCGACGACACTATACAAAATATTTTAATTACTGATGTTCCTGCACACGCAAACCAATATCTTTCATGCCATGAACGGTTTCTTTACGCATGGCTTGCTGCAGGTTAAATCGATAGATTCCGCGATTTGGAAACCGAATATTTAACTTATAGGGAATAAGCAACGAATTTACGGAACCAAGTCCCTTACCTAACCAATGCCCGCTATCGTCGGCTAAAATAAATTCTACGGTATCGCGCATTGAAACTCCAACGGGCGATGTAGTTTCGATGAACAACCATAAATTACTATATTCATACATGTTATCGTTACGAATGTGAACATAAATGTCATATGCCGTAAGGGTATCAGGTACATTCACCACGAATTCAATTGTATTATTCTGATTCCACTCGTTATTATCAAATTTTCGCACATCATCAAAGATTCGTGCATCGGAACATGAGAAAAATGCACCAAAGCAAACAAATAAAACCAGGAATAATCTATTTGCCATCTTGACTGTGTTTTTTATTTTTTCTTTTGAATTGAGTATTATCTCTGCGTTGATTTTTATTATGAGGTTTACCCCCACCCTTCTGTTGTTTTTTCCGGCTGCCTTTCTTATTAATTTTCTGCTCTGTGGGACTGTCTTCAAAACGTGTTAGGCTTTCAAGGCCTGCTGTATTTTGATATTCTACCACACCAGCCATTGCCGATGCCGACTCTTCAATGCCTGTGAGCTTATCTGGGAATTTCTCTCTTCTGTTTTGCTTTATAACTTCCTGAATAGTATCTACTGACATGCATGTTAATGATTTCTTATCATCCTCTTCGTAGATATACCACATTAAGCGTTTAAACACATCCGTTTTCTGATGGTAGGCTTTTCCTTTTTTGGTTCTTAAAACGATGGAGGTGTCAGGAAAGTCTTCCTGAGCATCGAGGTAGGCATCGAGCTCATAATTAAGGCAGCACTTTAGTTTACCACATTGCCCTGCCAGTTTTTGAGGATTCAGAGATACCTCCTGGTAGCGTGCTGCATTCGTTGTAACCGAGACAAAATTGGTGATCCAGGAGGCACAGCAAAGCTCTCTCCCACAGGATCCAATACCTCCAATGCGCCCAGCTTCCTGGCGTGCTCCAATCTGGCGCATCTCTACCCTGATTTTAAACTGCTCGGCCAGCACTTTTATTAATTGCCGAAAATCCACCCTGTCATCGGCGATATAATAAAAAATGGCTTTTGTTCCATCTCCCTGATATTCAACATCACCGATTTTCATATTAAGATTTAAATCGGACGATATCTGGCGGGATTTTATCATGGTGGGGTGTTCACGTCCAATGGCATCCTTCCATTTATCTATATCAACACTTTTGGCTTTTCGGTATACCTTTTTTAATTCTTGGTCCTTTGTACTTATGCCATCAACCTGCATTTTATACCTTACCAGCTGACCGGTGAGCGAAACAATGCCAATATCATGACCAGGCGAAGCTTCAACAGCAACAATATCTCCTTTTTTCAGACGAAGATTATTGGCATTAAGGAAGTAGGCTTTACGGGTATTCTTAAACCTCACCTCAATCACCTGATTGTAGTCTTCGACCAGATTTACCTCTTTTAGCCAGTCGTATACTTCAAGCTTAAAGCAACCCGATTGGCATTTATTATGAAGCGATCCACAGGTTGCTCTGCTGCGAAATTCCGATTCCTTCTTATCAATTATGGATTTTTCCTGTATTTGTTCTTTCTCGTCCACCTTGTCAATTTTCGTCGCAAATCACAAACTTAAATGATTTATTGATAATTACTATGAGCTGAGCCTTATTTTTACCCATTTTACATAGCTGCCATTCAAAGGGCGTTCGCAAAAATTCTGCCCGACAGGCAACAATTTTGACTAGTCGATACGGAAAACGTAAATAATTTCGGAGGTCTAAAGCTACCATTCGGAAAGTGACTTAAATCATCTGCTAATTCTCTGTTTCATTCCATCGTCAGGCATTATAAGTTAGATCTTGATTCTGTGCAACCTGGAATTGAAAAAGGCCACCTCCATTTTGTTTTAGGTTTACAT
>DNTK01000423.1 GCA_003508755.1 Bacteroidales bacterium
TCAAAGTACTTTTTATATGAATGCACAACCTGCTGAACAAATCAAAGAAATACGTGATCTGATGGAACGCTCGTCGCGTTTTATTTCGCTGAGCGGTTTATCCGGCGTTGGCGCCGGCATTATTGCGCTGGCCGGAGCCTTGTATGCTTTTTTTTATCTCGATTACGATTTGAGGTACTTAAATCCGGAGGAATACTTTGGAGGAGAGAAACCGTATTTAAGCCCAAAAACGCTTTTAGTGCTTTTGCTTGATGCGGCAATTGTATTTACATCGGCTATTGCATTTGCAATAATTCTAACAACGCGCAAAGCCAGAAAATCGGGGCAAAAAATCTGGACACACTCAACGCGTCAATTGCTTGCTAACCTTCTTGTTCCTTTGGCTGCGGGAGGTGTATTTTGCATTGCTCTATTATACCACGGAATTATTTACCTAATCGCACCGGCTACCCTTTTGTTTTACGGAATGGCATTATTGAATGCAAGCAAATATACCCTCAGCGAGATAAGGTGGTTAGGCATCACTGAAATGCTGCTGGGCCTGAATGCTTCAATCATTCCGGTTTATGGCCTTCTGGTGTGGGCGATAGGTTTTGGCATTCTGCACATTATTTACGGAATGGTCATGTACCTTCGGTACGAACGTTAATTTAATTGCATCTTTACTGTGAAGCATCTAATTACAGGATTAAATAAAATTTTTGAAAGCCGCATCAGACTGGGTATTATGTCCATTCTGATGGTGAACGAATGGATCGACTATAAAGCGCTGAAAGAACTCCTGGATGCGACGGATGGTAACCTTGCAAGTCACCTGTCAAACCTGGAAAAACATGAAATGATTGAAGTGCAGAAGCAGTTTATTGGAAGAAAACCGAATACCCGGTACACAGCAACACAAAAAGGTAAAGAACTATTCAAAGAACACTTAGATAATTTAAACCGGCTCATACAAAGCCAACAAAAATAATTTTTTTCATTTTTTACTTTGTATTTCAAAGTACTTTTAATTTTATGATTATGGAGACACAAAAAAAAGAAAAAGGACGTTTTCGAAACTCTATCAGTTTAAAGCTGATTGTCGTTATTTCTCTCTCACTTCTGCTACTTATACCATCATTCATGGTCCGGGAACTCATTGATGAACGCGATTCAAGAAAGCGCGAAACCATAAACGAAGTTACTGCGAAATGGGGTACACAGCAAACCATTGCGGGTCCGATACTTGTTATACCCTATACAGTAAGAGAGTATTACACGAACGGCACCTACAATGAACTGGATAAATATTTCCATATTCTGCCAAGCGAATTGGAAATTAAGGGACATTTAAAACCCGATCTGAAACGACGCGGAATATATGAAGTCATTATTTATAACAGTAATTTTATACTTAACGGAAGTTTTACCGCTAAAGATCTAAAATCAAAACCATCAAAATACCATAAGATATTTTGGGATGAAGCCAGACTTGTTGTAGGATTAAGTGATCTGAGAGGGGTAACCAAAAATATAGAGCTGACATGGAACAATGTTCACACAAATTTTTCCCCGGGCGATGGCGGATGCACCATAACAACTTCAGGAATTAATTCAGAGGTTGAAGTTCTGCAGGATATTGACTACAATTTCGACATTAAAATTGACCTGAATGGTAGCGAGGCGATCTTCTTCCAGCCTGCGGGGAACACAACTGTAGTAAACCTTTCTGGCGCATGGAATACTCCAAGTTTTGATGGAGGATTTCTACCTGTTAATAGTCATGTAACCGACACAAACTTTACCGCCAACTGGAGTGTGATATCTATGAACCGGACTTATCCTCAGACCTTTACCAGTGATGAATACGACGAGTATCATCAATACCAGCATTTAGGTGTACGCTTGCTGATGCCGGTTGATACGTATCAAAAATCAGAGCGTTCTGTAAAATATTCCTTCCTGTTTATTGCGCTTACCTTCCTGGTTGTTTTCTTTTCAGAAATACTGGGTAAAAAGCGTGTACATGCAGTACAGTATTTAATAATCGGGCTGGGACTTATTATTTTCTACAGCTTATTAATTGCTTTGGCGGAACATATGCAATTCAACCTGGCTTATCTGCTTGCAAGTTTTGTAATTATTTCGATGATTGCAGCTTATATTCAGGCTATTTTCAGGCGACATAAAACAACCCTTACTGTTGCCGGAATGCTAATAATACTGTATCTTTTCCTTTTCACAATCCTGCAAATTGCCGACTATGCCTTATTGCTTGGCAACATAGGATTGGTATTAATTCTTGGTATTGTTATGATATATTCAAAAAAAATAGACTGGTATGGCGAACAAAATGGTAAAAGTGAATAAACTGCAAACCAAGCATTTACTCTTGTATCTGAAGAGTTACTGCTATCTGATTGTATTCTCATTAATTCTTAAAAGCATACAATTATGCAAAAGAAAGTAAGTAAACTTAGTTTGAACTACCAGTTAAAATCTTTTGGATGGGCCTTTTCAGGCCTGTCCTATTTTTTTCGAACAGAACTTAAACCCTGGTTACATTTCCTGGCAGCTGTAGTATCAATTACTATGGGTATTTTTCTGAATATTTCAAGAGCAGAATGGTTATTTATTGTATTGGCCATTGCCCTGGTGTTTATGGCAGAAATACTAAATACAATTGTGGAAAGAATGGCTGAAAACATTCCCGATGAACAGGATTTAATACGAGGGAGAATAAAAGATATGTCTGCCGGAATGGTGCTTTTCACTGCCATAATAGCTCTTATAATTGGAGCTATTGTATTTATTCCCAGGCTCTAAGTTGGAAAAAAACTTTTATTCCGAATGATTGGAGGCAGAAAAATAAAAAAGGTATCCTTTACCTATTCTGCATCATCAGCTTCAATCAGGTTCTTGATGCGCTCTATCTGTTTTTGCTTATTTACTTCCCGGAGCGATTGTGCCGTTTTTGTAAAATACTGGTGGTTGGAAATAAACTTCAATTGAAGCTTGTTCCATGCACGCATGGTGCCAATTTTATCCATTTCCTTCAGCTCACGGTAGAGGCTGTTAGAAACGGGAATCATATCACTCCGCCCCAGGTAATCGAGATCGGCATCGCACATAATGCGTTCAAGTTTGTTTTTGGGTACCGGTGGTAATTTGGTCGTCATAATGAGTTCACAAATGATATCAATTTGCCGCTGGGTGTAGAAATAGTCCGGCAATATTTCACGAACAATCAGCGTACTAAAATGCTCATGATCATCGTAGGAAAGAATATGTCCTGCATCATGGAACAGGGCTGCCGTTTTTAGAAGCAATAACTCTTCATCGTTCACATCCTCACCAATTCCGATTAGCTCTGCTTGTGTAACTACATCTATTGTATGCTTAACATTATGGTAGAAGAGGTAGGAAGGCAATTCGCGCTCAAGTTTGTTTAGCATGAGTTCCTGTAAGTCGGTAAACTGAATAAGTCCAAACCGCACACTAAATCGTTTATTGGGGATAATTCCCTTTTTCTGAAGAGAATACTCACTTTTAATCCCGCGAACATAAAAAAGCTCTATATCGCCCTTGTATTTTACCGGCATACGCGATGCATACTCGCAGACAAAAAGGTCTTTTACTAATTCATAGGTATCTTCAGAAATTAATATGCCACCAGGTTCACAAAAAGAACGGATTCGTGTGGCCAGGTTTACCGATTCGCCCTTAACCTCGTATTGAATTTTTTTTCGTCCGGACATAATGGCTGTAACCGGTCCGGTATGTGCTCCAAAGCGAATATCCCAAATGCGATCGTTACCATATGCCCGCTGCAAATCGCGCACATAGTATTGCATTTCGATGGCTGCCAAAACCACCTCAATGGGATTGGTCATATTTTTTTGTGGTATACCACCCACACACATAATGGTGTCGCCAAGGGTACGCAGACGTTTAATCTCGTATTTATTTATGATGCTTTCGAGCTGGAGGAACATTTCATCTAAGCTGTCCACCAACAGGTTACTGTCCATTTCAGTATTAATTTTACCATAGCCTTGTGCATCGGCATAAAGAACAGTTGCCAGCTTGAATTTCAGGATATTTTTTGCCCTTTGCTTGGGAGGAGCAACATCTTTTTGTTCAATCTTATATTTCGAGGCCAGATTTTTATACTTCTCAAGCTCGCCTGTTACTTGCTCTACCTGCTGCTGCAATCTGAGATTCTCTTCTTCCAGATTTTTTATTTGAGATATTAGCTCTGCGATATGCTTGAGTGAACTTTTCTTGTCAGAATTCATAGTCTACTTTTAGGCCCTTCGAATATTCGATTGATTGGTTATCGATAATGTTTAACTAATTTTGAATCAATTAAGTTTCAATATATAGATAAAAGTTATCTTTTTTTTTGATGAGCGACAAATTTTTCTTTAGTATTTTCCCAATATGAATTTTAAAATAACCTCAAAATATAAGCCTACTGGCGACCAGCCCGAAGCTATCAAACAACTTGTACAGGGTCTTAACGATGGTACCCCGAATCAGACATTGCTTGGAGTTACCGGATCTGGCAAGACATTCACCGTTGCCAATGTAATTGAGCAAGTAAACCGTCCAACACTTGTTCTCAGTCATAATAAAACAC
>DNTK01000158.1 GCA_003508755.1 Bacteroidales bacterium
TATTGGAACTGCCTGGTCGGGCTTTTCACCATGGGCACGACAAAATGGATATGATCGCGACTTTGTATATCAGGCCAACCTGGAAATAGAAATTGATGCACAGCGGGATCCCATTGTTGCCGGTTATGGATTTGGGGTTCGTTCGCAATTACTGGGGTATTTTATTCGCCTCGATTGGGCCTGGGGAATTGAGCAGATGCAGGTATTACCAAGAGTCTTTTATTTTTCATTAGCTTTAGATTTTTAAAATAATGGATATCAATAATTTATTATTACTAGTAATAATTGGTATACTGGCTGGTTTTATTGCCGGTGGACTGGGTGTGGGAGGTGGTATCATCATAGTACCTGCGCTTGTTTTCTTTTTTGGGATGACCCAGCACCAGGCTCAAGGCACCAGTCTTGCGGTATTAGCCATTCCTATCGGGTTTATTGCAGCCGCTTCAAATTATCATAAACAGGGTCATATTAATTATAAATATGCATTGATACTTGTTGGTGCATTTCTAATTGGCAGCTACTTTGGTTCCATGATTTCAGTAAATTTACCAGCTAAAACACTTAAAAAAGCATTTGGTGTGCTTATGCTAATTGCCGGAGTGAAGATGATACTTGGAAAATAACACGCAAATGGATTTAAAAACGAACATACAAGAACTGGCAGCAGGTTATTATCAGGAAGTATTAACTATCAGAAGACATATTCACCAAAACCCAGAACTCTCTTTTGAAGAAGTAAACACTTCAGCTTATGTAAAGCAAAAACTGGATGAATGGGGAGTAGCCTTTACCGATGGCTATGTAAAAACCGGGATTGTGGCTAAAATCGAGGGTAAAAACCCTGAAAAGCGTGTAATTGCCCTCAGAGCCGATATGGATGCCCTACCTATTGTCGAAGAAAATTCCGTTGAATATAAGTCTAATAATAAAGGGGTAATGCATGCTTGTGGACACGATGTGCATACAGCTTCCTTATTAGGTACTGCAAGAATCCTATGCGAATTAAAGGAACATTTTGAAGGGACCGTACTCCTTGTTTTTCAGCCTGCGGAAGAAAAACTTCCGGGTGGTGCAAAACTTATGCTGGAGGAAGGAGCCCTAAAAAATCCAAAACCAGAACTGATAATTGGCCAGCATGTGATGCCAGGACTCGAAGTGGGTAAAGTCGGTTTCAGACCAGGTATGTACATGGCCTCAACCGATGAGATTTATCTGACCATTAAGGGAAAAGGCGGGCACGCAGCTATGCCACATCAGCTGATCGATACTGTTCTTATAACCTCACATATTATTGTGGCTCTACAGCAGGTTGTTAGTCGTAATGCCTTTGCTGCCGTGCCAACTGTATTATCTTTTGGTAAAGTCGATGCGCCAGGTGCTACCAATGTGATACCTCCCGAAGTAAAGGTGGCTGGTACTTTTCGCACAATGAACGAGGAATGGCGCTATGAAGCACATCAGAAAATCACTAAAATTGCCAGTACCGTGGCTGAATCGATGGGAGCAACCTGCGAGGTAAATATTATGATAGGCTATCCCAGCCTAATTAACAATGAAGAAATAACAAGAGAGGCAACTCAGTTTGCCCAGGAGATATTGGATGAGGATAATGTTGTTCAGCTCGATTTGAGAATGACTGCGGAGGATTTTGCATATTTTTCTCAGGAAATCCCATCGACATTTTACCGTTTAGGTGTAACCGATAAAGCAGGTAAACTTACTTCACCACTTCACTCACCTACTTTTAATGTCGACGAAAAAGCCCTGGAGACGGGGATGAAAACTATGGCATATGCTGCCATTCGTTTTTTAAACAAAGACTGATTCTAAATATGCGCAGTTCGTGAAAAAAAACAACAATTTTCTGGTGATTAAATTTTTTTTAACTATAAATTTGTGCCCAATTAATTAATCACGATGCCCTTAGGGCTCTCAAAAAAATCGATATTATGGCTTACGTAATTAGTGACGATTGTACCGCATGCGGAACTTGTTTACCAGAATGTCCATCAGAGGCAATTTCAGAAGGTGATATTTATAAAATTGATCCGGACGCATGCATCGACTGTGGTGCTTGTGAAGATGTTTGCCCTGTTGAAGCAATTAGCGCAGAGTAATAAAACACCGCATAATCTTAAAAAGTCCGCCCGTAGCGGACTTTTTTTTTATGGGTACATGAACTACTTTTATAGCCAATCAATTAATTGTATTTTCCTATGGAAATCGTCTATCTTCTTCTCGGCATTGCTATCGGTGCAGCATTAGTTTGGATAATTCTTCGGAGTAAATCAGCCACTAAACTTGCTGTGGCCACCGAGAAAACAAATAGCGCATTACATGAATTAGTTTCGCTTAAATCCGATCTTAACCAAAAACAAGAAGAAATTTTACAACTAAACAATTCTTTAACTGCCTCGCGCACTGATCTGAAGAACCTTGAGACCAAATTGAGAGAACAAAAGGAAGAACTCGTTAAACTGCGCGAAACATTTAACCTGGAATTTAAAAACCTTGCCAACGAAATTCTTGAGGAGAAAACCAAAAAGTTTACCGAACAAAACAAAAACCATCTCGATGAAATATTAAAACCCTTTAGCGAGAAAATAAAAGATTTTGAAAAAAAGGTTGAAGAAACTTATGACAAAGAAGCCCAGCAGCGTTTCTCACTAAAGGAACAAGTAAAGCAACTGGCCGAACTTAATCAGCAAATTAGTAAAGAAGCCAATTCTTTAACGCAGGCTTTAAAGGGTGAATCGAAGACACAGGGCAACTGGGGAGAAGTAATACTTGAAAGCATTCTTGAGCATACCGGATTGCGCAAAGGAATTGAATATACGGTGCAGGAATCATTCACCCTGGATGATGGCAAGCGTTTTCAACCGGATGTTATTGTGCATTACCCCGGAGATAGAAGTGTTGTGATAGATTCAAAGGTTTCATTAACAGCCTATGAACGGTATGCTTCTGCCGAAGAAGAGATGGAAAGACAGGAGGCTCTTAAGGCTCATTTGCTTTCGGTTCGAAATCATATAAACGAATTGTCCGATAAAAAATATGAGGATTTGGAAGGTATAAAAACACTTGATTTTGTAATGTTGTTCATGCCTGTTGAACCAGCATATTTATTAGCCATTCAGAACGACCCGCAATTGTGGACCTACGCCTATGAGCGCAGAATCTTGCTAATTTCTCCCACCAACCTGGTTGCTGTTTTAAAAATGGTTGAAAGCTTGTGGAAACAAGAGTATCAAAGTAGAAATGTGTTGGAGATTGCTCGCCAGGGTGGTGGGTTGTACGATAGTTTTGTCCTGTTGAGCGAGCGTTTACTTAACCTTGGAAGAAAAATGGAAGATGCTACAAAGCTATATCGCGAGACCATGCAAAATCTTTCCAACGGCAAGGGAAACCTTATTGGTCGTGTCGAAAAACTTAAGGCGTTAGGAATAAAAGCAAAAAAACAATTGCCCGATAGCCTTTTAAAAAGGGCCATTGATGAGGGAGAAGAAGAGAACTCTGTTGAATAAAAAATCCCACAAGTTTTAGTTGCGGGATGAAGAATAAACACATTCGAGTTTCCAGGGTTTTGTTTATTCCTATATATTGATTCTACTGTTGCCTAAGTATATATTCTTTGGTTTGGATCGGTAAACTGCAGGGATTTGGTTATTTAATTCATTCACCAGCTGTTGAGGTCTGTCATCCAACTTTCCAATGCTAATTCTTCTTCGTAATCGGTATCCAGGTAAGCCGACTGGGCATGTGTAAACGGTTGGAGCATCCAATCCTCCAATTCCAGCTCTCTTTCAATTTCAACTGCCAAAAGAGCATTTAATGCAGCAGCTGCCCTAAAACTTTCTAAAGCCGCATAGGTTTCCGCTTCAGATCCGTAACTTTTTGTTCTTGCAGAAGTCGATTCCAACGTAATTACACTCGAATCATATACCAGAAGGATTCTTGATGGTGTTTCGTTCTTGTTTAAATTTTCAATACGGAATAGTACTTCATTTTCGTTTACATCGTACAACTCAGCAATAGTAGTTTGTGCATGAGTTAATAGTGCGCCACAAAACAATAACAGAAATGCGGCAACAGTTCCTCTTAAATATTTCTTTCTAGGTGTCATGGTTGTGGTGTTTTGCAAGATAAAACGCATCTTTTGTGCCACAACTTATAAGTTTATAATATTCAGCACATTAAAATGATTATTGTCATGTTTTTTGTGCATTTCTGAACGAATATGCACTTCTCATTGTTCGATTATGAACGCTTTTAACATAATTTTAAGAATTGGCTCTTACAGCTCTGTTTACTGATTTTTTTCGTAACGCCTTCATTCTATAAATGGGTTGTTCGAATCTCCCAATAACCGGGTTAATCTTTCAGGAAGTAAATGTATTTTTTTAGGAATATTTTGTAACCAAAAAGTAAGTTGTGGTATCTAAAGAAATAGATATTAACTTTAAAAATTAAGAATTATGTCAGAAGAAATTATTCCTATTGTTATTGTTCCATTATTTTTTGCAGCAGTAGTTTTGTCTTTTTATTTTTACTTCAGAGCAAGAAATAAGGAGCGGATGGCAATGATTGAAAAAGGTATTTATAGCATTGAGTTTAAAAAATCCAATAATGGAGTACTGCGCTGGTCATTACTACTTATTGGTTTTGCAATTGGGTTATTATTTGGCATGATTATCGAATCTACCACTCAATTGGATGAAGAGGTAGCTTATTTTTCAATGATTTTCTTGTTTGGAGGACTTGGACTTTTGGCTAGTTATATCATTGAACAGAAAAAAAAGGCGAGCGAATAATATGGATGAAATATACATCCAGAAAGTACTTTCAGGAGATGCCAATGCCTTTCGGTATTTTGTGCAGCAGTATCAGGATATGGCTTTTTCATTGTCGATGAGTATTGTAAAATCTGAATTGACTGCCGAAGAAGCCATTCAGGATGCTTTCCTGAAAGCCTTTCAAAATCTTCGCAAGTTCAAACAAAAATCGAAGTTCTCGACCTGGTTTTACAGAATTGTTGTTAACGAATCGCTGCGAAAGATTCAGAAAAAGCAGCTTGAAATAGAAAAAAAGGGTGCCGAACCAGAACCTGAGGCAGCCGATTCTTCAACAGATGGATTTCAGGCACTGCATGAGATAGAGCAAAAAGAAATTATACAAAACGTGCTCGATGAATTACCTGCTTCCGATAGTTTGCTCCTGCGTTTGTACTATCTCGACGAAAACAACGTTGATGAAATAGTAGAAATTACAGGCTTGAGCAACTCAAATGTAAAAGTTATCTTGCATAGGGCAAGGCTGAAGTTTTATCAGGTTTTACAACATACTTTTAAACACGAAATAAGATCCCTGTTATGAAAAACAATAGCGTGCAAAATGATAAAGAGCTGAGAGCAATGATGCAGAAGGGACTTTTAGATATCCCGGATCCCGAATTCGAAACCAAAATAATGCAACGTGTTATGCTGGCCAGTCAGCGAAATACAATAGTGCGTAAAAATCTGAGAGCTTCCTGGTTTTTTCTGGCTATTTCTATCGTGCTTTTCCCTGCTGGATTTATGGCAGTGTACAGGCAACTCGATTTTTCCTTCCTGCCTGCAATTGGCGAGTCGATGAATAATTTAGTAAGTGTGTTTTTACCTGCCGGCGTGCTTCTTTTTTCTGTGGTTGTTCTATTACAGATTGATAACCTGTTGCGCTTGTCGATTAAACCGAAGTGATACCTTTTCAACTTAATTAATTCCTTGGACTAAATACGATGACAATCTCACCCTTGGGTTGTTTTTTCGAGAAATGTTCAATAGCACAGTGTAAGGTTCCCCGAAAATTTTCCTCATGTATTTTTGTTAGTTCCCTGGAAACAGCCACCTGGTGATCAGGCGTGAAAAAATCTCTTAGTTGTGTTAACGTTTTTACAAGCCGGAAAGGAGATTCGTAAAAAATTATACTCCTATCTTCCTTCAAAAGATTTTCAAACCGTTTATTGCGGCCCTTTTTTTGTGGTAAGAAACCTTCAAAAATAAAGCGCTCCGATGGCAGGCCAGAGTTTACTAATGCCGGAACAAATGCAGTGGGTCCAGGGAGTGTCTCAACCTCAATATCCTTGTCTAAACAGGTTTTTATTAATAAATATCCCGGATCAGAAATACCGGGAGTGCCTGCATCGGAAATGTAGGCAATAGAAATTCCAGCCATTATTTTTTCTGCATAGTGGTCCACCTTTTTATGTTCGTTATGCATATGCAACGATTCGGTGGGCGTAGGTATATCGTAATGCTTCAGAAGTTTAGAAGATGTTCGGGTGTCTTCTGCAAGTATTAAGTCAACTTCTTTTAGTATGCGCAGTGCCCGGAGGGTAATGTCCTCAAGGTTTCCGATAGGAGTGGGGACAAGGTAAAGCTTAGGATTCATTTTTATTCACAATTAGCTTTCGGCGGATAAGCTCCAATATTCTCTGCACCAATGGGTCGCTCATGTCCCATTGCAGCTGCGTGTTCAGGTAGGTATAGGCTTCGTTAAAATTGGTGGCCATGTTCAATTTATCTATGGTTGCCTCATACGCTTCTTTGTCGCCATGAAACAAGGTGTGAATAAATTCGAATTTTTCATTCAGTCCTATAGCACTTGATAAATTTGTAATGGGCCTGTTTTTCAGTTGATTTGCCAAATCGGCAGAAATTACCTGCGATGTTAACTCCTCATTGAGAGTAGGCCGATCGGCAGAAAATTTCTCACCGAGAGATGATTTTTCTTCCACAATCGATTTTCTTACTTCGGCAGCCTTTCTTTGTTTTTGTAGCTCGGTTTTCGTTTCTACCGGCCGTTCTTTTTCCTCTGCTTTCTCAAGCGGTTCAGTCGCTGGGGTGTGCTCTTTTTTATTTTCTTCTCTCTGGGGTTTGGGTTGGCCTGCTTCTTCTGTTGGTTCTGTTAGTGATGCCGACGATTCTTTCAGACTTAAAAGTAAATCGTATACATCCCTAAGTTTAGCCAATGAAAGATCAATGTCGATGTTTCGAATTTCTCCTTCACTGCTCCAAACAGCAATATTTTGCTGTATTTCGTTTAACTCTATGTATATTGCTTCCAATGTGTTTTTGTATGGCATATTTTCAATTCTTTTTTAATGAGTAGTAAACCTGCTGTATTTTTATATTTTTGTGTAGTAGTTACGAAAGCAGTAGGTTGTTGTACTCCCCAAAGCATGCTCTGGGATAAGATTCCTACTTACAAAAGTCGTAAATTATTTTTCTTTATAACGTCAGCTTTAGAATAATCTTATTTAATGTTTACAGAAAACGTCATAAACCCGAGAAACAGAAGCGGTTGGATTGAAGTAATTGTGGGCTCCATGTTTTCGGGAAAAACGGAAGAACTTATCAGGCGGCTGCGCCGGGCAAAGCTGGCCAACCAGAAAGTTGAAATTTTCAAACCCCAAATCGATACACGGTATTCAGAGCAGGAGGTTGTATCGCACGACGAGAATGCTATTCGCTCAACTCCAGTTGACTCTGCAGTAAACATCTTGATGCTCTCGGGAGATGTGGAAGTTGTTGGTATTGATGAGGCCCAGTTCTTCGATAAAGGATTGATTGATGTGTGCAACAAGCTTTCGAATCAGGGAATAAGAGTTATCGTTGCCGGTTTGGATATGGATTATTTAGGGAACCCTTTTGGACCTATACCCGATTTACTGGCAATTGCTGAATATATTACAAAGGTGCATGCAATTTGTGTTCGGTGTGGAAATCTTGCTCAATATACCCATCGCAAGACGACAGAAGAAAAGCGTGTTGTCCTTGGTGAAAAAGAAACCTATGAGCCGCTTTGCCGGAAATGTTTTCAAATCGCTACAAAGAAATAAGGAATGCCTCGAATTAAAGTCTCAGAAATAGCAACCATAACCAAAGGCCGGTTAATCGGCAATCCACAAACAGAAATTGAGCACATTATTTTTGATAGCAGAAGAAATTTCGATGTGTCAAACAGTATGTTTGTAGCCATAAATGGCGAGCGGCACGATGGTCATTTCTACATTAACTCGTTATATAAAAAAGGACTTAGAGCTTTTCTTGTGGAAAAGAATATAAATCTCGATACCTTTTCAGATGCTTCATTTATCGTGGTGGAAAACTCTGTTTCAGCACTCCAGAGGTTGGTGGCATATCATCGCAGTTCAACAGAGGTGCCGGTCGTGGGTATTACCGGGAGCAATGGAAAAACCATCGTGAAAGAGTGGCTATCGCAAGCCTTATCTACAAAACTAAGTGTTACATGCAGCCCCAAAAGCTATAACTCACAAATTGGAGTTCCCTTATCGGTATGGTTATTAAATAATAACACAGAAATCGGCGTTTTTGAAGCTGGAATATCAATGCCCGGCGAGATGAAGGCCTTGGAAGAAGTGATTCAACCCACTCATGGCATAATTACCAATATTGGAGAGGCACATCAGCAGTATTTTAACAGCCAGCAACAGAAGCTCCATGAAAAGCTGCAACTATTTACAAACTGCCAAGCAATTTATTATTGCATGGATCACCAGCAAATCGATGAAGCCATCAGGACACTCCAGGGGATTGAAAAAAAGAAGGTTTACTCATGGTCGCTTCATGATGCCGGAGCTGGTTTACACATTAAATCAATGGTGAAGGAGAAATCTATGAGCCGGATTCTTATCACTTTTCGTCACGAAGATACAGCCTTGAACATACCCTTTACTGATAAAGCTTCTATTGAAAATTGCCTGCATGTTATCAACTTTTTGTTGTGCAATGAATTTAATTTTGAAGAAGTGCAGACAATCGTGGAGCAGTTGCACCCTGTTGCTATGCGCCTGGAGCAGTTGAAGGGCATAAATAACTGCACCCTTATAAACGATGCATACAATTCCGATATTAATGCACTGGGCATTGCGCTCGATTACCTGAATCAGCTGGCTACCCGGAATAAGGTATTGATATTGTCTGATTTTCAGCAAACATCTATCGATAAAGAGCAATTGTATATGAAGGTGGGAAAAATGCTTGAGCAAGCTTCAGTAAATCGATTAATTGGAATTGGTAAGGACCTCTCTGCACATGCAGCATGCTTTGATACTATCAAGACCGAGTTTTTTACTTCTACTTCCGATTTCATCGAATCATTGGTATGGCGAACTTTTTCCGAAGATCATTTACTAATAAAGGGTGCCCGTGGTTTTCATTTTGAACGTATTGTACAATTAATCTCGGAGAAGAACCATACGACACAACTCGAAATAAACCTGAATCATCTCAATGAAAACCTCAACTATTATCGTTCACTTATAAGTGAAAGTACCCGAATAATGGTGATGGTAAAAGCGTTAGCCTATGGCAGTGGCGGAAATGAAATTGCCCAGATGCTTCAACACGAAAAAGTCGATTATTTGGGGGTTGCCTTTACTGATGAAGGAGTTCAATTGCGGCAGTCCGGGATTCACTTACCAATTATGGTTATGGCGCCCGCTCCAGAGGATTTTAGTCGAATTATTGAATACGATTTGGAACCGGAGATATTTAGCCTGAAAATTTTAAATGCATTTATTTCTGCTGCCGAGCGGGCGCAGGTTAAATCTTTTCCGATCCATATTAAGCTTGATACCGGAATGCACCGCTTAGGGTTTATGCCACAGGAGGTCGATAAATTAATTGAGCAACTAAAAAGAACCGGAGCTGTGCGTTTACAAGCATTATTTTCTCACTTAGCCGCGAGCAATGATCCCGGTCACGATGAATTTTCTTATCAGCAAATTGCTTTATTTTCAGATCTTTACGCATCTATCAGCAAAGGCATTGGGTATAGCCCTATGCGACATATTCTTAATTCTGCCGGAATTGAACGTTTTCCAAAAGCCCATTTCGAGATGGTACGGCTTGGAATCGGATTGCACGGGATATCAACCACTAAAAAGCTATTGCCAGTAAGCACCCTTAAAACGCATATTGTTCAGATTAAGGAAGTACATGCTGGCGAAACCGTTGGATATAGTCGCAGGGGTAAAGCCCTTTCAAAGAAAAGAATTGCCATCATTCCAATTGGCTATGCCGATGGGCTGGACCGCAAACTGGGAAATGGCCGGGGATATGTTTGCCTGGGCAGGAATAAGGCGTATTTTATCGGAAGTATTTGTATGGATCTGAGTATGATTGATATTACAGGATTAAATTGTGATGAAGGTGATGAGGTAGTGATATTTGGAGAAGAACCCTCCATAGTAACGGTAGCAGAGAAAATTGATACCATTCCCTACGAGGTGCTCACCAATGTCTCTTCAAGAGTAAAAAGAGTTTATTTAAAAGACTAAATAATAGGAAATGCAAAAAATTTCGGTTGT
>DNTK01000485.1 GCA_003508755.1 Bacteroidales bacterium
GACATTTATTACGCTAATTACGTTAGCGGAGAGTGGCAGCAACCCATTAATCTCGGGAGCGCATTGAATACTGCCGGCAATGAATCCTACCCTTTTATCGACAGAACTGGACGATTGTTTTTTGCCAGTGATGGTCTTCCCGGACTGGGTGGCAAGGATATCTATTACAGTGTTGAAACAACCAACGGTTTTAAGCCTCCCATACATCTTGGTACCGAAATAAACTCCTCTGCTGATGATTATGGCTTGGTAACCGATGTGAACTTCGAAATGGGATATTTCTCCAGCAACAGAAAGCATTCAGAAGATATATATTTCTTTAAATCAGAAATGCCTCAATTCGGATATTGCGATACCTTATTGCCTCACGTAAGTTGTTTTGTTTTTTATGACGAACGCTTTACTGATACCCTGCACCTTGAGTACGAATGGAATTTTGGCAAAGGAATCAGAAAAAGCGGCTACCAGGTAGAGCATTGTTTTAACAAGCCCGGTAACTATGAGATACTTCTTACCATTACTCATAATTTAGCTGATAGTACTTTTCAGACCAAGTCTGTCCATCGGTTCACCGTGCAGGTGGATGATGCCTTTATAGCTTATGCTCCCGATTTTGTATCCCTGCATCAGAAAGCTTCATTTATAACGGCAATTGAGAACTTTAACGAGTTTAAACCCCGTGAGGCGTATTGGGACTTTGGTAAGGGTTACACTCCTTCAGACACTAATACTGCATATACGTTTACTGCGGCTGGTAAAACCCTGGTCTCATATGGAATAGAGGGTGTACAGGATGCCTACGGGCGCCAACCTCGAAAATGCTATACAAAACAGCTCAACGTTCTCGAGAGCAACCAACATTATGCCATGGAATGGAGAAAAGAAAATACTGTTGGATATAACAGTATTAAATTTATTAGCTCCAGGGAACAATTCGAAGACTCGATAAAAACAAGACAGGCAGAGGAAGCCTATCTGCTGGATTTCTTAGTACTTACTGATAGTCTATCAATTCTGGATGCAGATGCTCTGGAGAAAGCGCTGAACAGTTTTTCAAAGCAATTGGTTTACACAACGGCTAATAGGCTTGACAAACAATCTATCGAAACAATTTCTCAAATAGCTGGTTTAATGGAAGCCTATAGTTCTGAAACCATCGCACTTGGAGTTCATTCTGCTAAAAGAGGGAATTCCAGAATAATAAATGAAGAAACGAATCAATTAGCCAAGGATATTCTGGCAATTTTTAATTCTTATGGTATTTCAAAGAATCGAATTCAGGCTCAAGGATACGGGAACAACTTACCCCGGGCAGAAACAAAAGACAAGAAAATAAGGTATCGGAATAACCGTATTGAATTTATTATTCTTTCGAAAAGCAATTAGAACCAGGATGTAATATGTATGGCAAAATCAAAATATTAATTTTTACAGCACTTATATCCCTTGTGTGCATCAGGCTTGCTGCACAGCCCGCTCCAGCAATCGATGAGAACATTCCCTATCTGGTCACCTTTGGAGGAAACTCCAACACTTCGTGGGGCGACGATGATTTTTGCCAGGTATTCTTTTGCCTGATACCGGAAAACTATACCCGTCCGGTGTTCATTCGTATCTACGATCCAGATACCGGCGGTGAACTGGATGAAGTAAAAGGAGAATTCGATACCAAGGTTCGATTCTCGGTGTATGGCGGAAACGGATGCTGGTCTGAAGAGGACGCCAAAGCCATTAACCCAGTCGGGAACTTTAAAAGTGGTCAATTGTTGGCTTCAAAAACTTTTGGTCAAGATGCTGGTTTTGATAAAAAATGGTACACTTTTGGCCCGATTAATCCCATGGAAGGAGAATATGTGGAAAAGTTTAAGGGTAGAATTATTAAGGTGATAGCAGAAGGTATTTCAGGTGATGATGGGAACCTTTACAGGTATTATTTGAGTACTAATCCAACTGCAAACCAGGAAATTGAGGGCGGAAATATTTTTACGTATGAATATACTTTCCGACTGGCAAACAATGTGAACCATATATCACAAATCTATCCGTTTATCGATGACAAAACCATTTCCATAGAAGTTTCAAACTTTGATTGGGACAACGATGGCTTAATACGGCTGATTTCAGTGGCTAAAAACGGAGTCATTTGTGATGTGTCGCACGAGGATAACTGGATAAAAAGAGAATTTCCGATAATAGAGCAGGAGAAAAATACTACTATGGAAATTCAGTTCATTAAAAAGCAGAGCTCGCTTGTAAGAAATAATAATGTGGCTGTAGTTGTAAAAAATCAATATGGAGAAACCCTGCCGTTTTTCGTAATTCCTCTCGGAGGGGCACCGGTCTATACACCCAAAATTATGATGAGAAGTGTAAATTAATTTCTTATTGTTGTATCTTGCCCATATATTTTAAACAAACCAAACAAATAGTAGCTGGGAACCTATTATTAATCAATACATTTAAATGATGATGTAACAAATTCCCTATTGATGTAAACCTGCGATTTAAATGCGTTCTAGATTCTTAATCATATTAATAATTCTGGCTTCTTTCGTTCATGCCCAACAAAATACCATTACTAATTTTACCGGGTATAAAATACTAGAAGAGTCTTATGTATACACCATTTCACAGGATAGCCTCGGAAATCTGTGGATAGGTACAAGCAATGGGCTATTTAAGTACAACGGCATTGCTTTTGATTATTTTAATCATGATGAGTTAGTAAATGATAATTTTATTTCTGCCAGCATCTATCATAGAGGAGTGGTTTGGCTTGGGCACCGCACCGGAGACATAACTGCAATCCACGGCCACGATTTTAAAGCGATGCAGCTCGCAGAGGAAGGCATGAGCAGTATTGTCGATTTTGCCATCGATGGAAAGAACCAATTGTGGGCGGCTAGTTATTCCGATGGTATTTTTATAATCGGGAATGATGGATATCCGGAGCATTACCAGTTTGTTGATAATGAAGAGACCATTCAAACCATCTGCTTTGTTGATGAGGAAGAAGTACTTATTGGATCCGATGATAAGCTTACCTTGTTTAAGCTCAGTTCAGATGGTACGATTTCGCCGATAAAAACGATCGGGGAGGTGCCACCATCTAAAATAGTTTCGATACAAGCTCTAAATGAGTCAAATTATATTGTTGCTACCGAAGACAAAGGAGTTTACTCACTCAACCTGAGCCAGGATTCAATCCAGGTACAAACCATTGGAAACAAATCAATGTATAAGGATCTCATGATTTCGGATTTATTGCTTATCTCTCCGGAATCTGCCTGGGTATCAACCATGGGTCAGGGCCTATTGAAATTATATCGAGTTAGTTCACATTCAACCATTTGGAAAAGCGAGTACATACCCGAAAATACTCCTTCATACATAAAATGCCTCTTCCAGGACAGGGATGAAAATATATGGCTCGGCAATTATGGCAGTGGAATAACGCGTTTATCGCGAAATCCATTTAATTGGCAAATAACTTCCGATCCTGATGAAGACCACATCGCAGCCATTACAGCAGGCAATAATTTGCGCTGGGTTGCAACACAAAAAAAACTGGAATGTTACAATTTTCTGGGACAAATAATAAAAGAATATACCCTTAAGGATTTATTAATTAAGGATGATATAACAGCCCTTTATTACGATACTGAAAACACCTTGTGGATTGGAACAAATGGAGGAGGTGTCTACCGGTTTAGTCCGGAAGATGAAAAACCTCAGCGTTTACCCATCAGCAATGGATTGCTCGAAAATACCATCACTTCTCTGGCTGGGACCTCCCTTGACCTGTGGATTGGAACTAAAAAGGGATTGGCCAGGTATAACCTTATCGATAATAAAGTTGAATGGTTTACTATCCAATCGGCCGGATTACCGCATAATGTTATTAACCATATATTTATTGATTCAAAATTAGTAATATGGTTTACGACGCAGAGCAATACGCTCATGCGTTTTGAGAATAATCAGTTTCACAGGATTGAATTCCCCACCAAAAACGGGTTATCAATATTAAAGGCCATCACCTCAGACCATCAGAATAACCTCTGGATTAGTTCTCATGGAATGGGGGTTTATAAAATCGTTGGTGATTCCATTAGTAATTTTCGCGAAAGTGAAGGGTTATATTCAAATTACTGTTATGCCATACATGCCGACAGGTATGGATATATTTGGGTTACTCATCGTGGTGGATTAACACGCATTCATTCCGAAGTGTTGGCGATACGCCCCATACAGGAATATGCAGGAATTGAAATTAATGACGATTTTGAAGTAAATAATAGTTGCATGGATGACCGGGGCATATTGTGGCTGGGTACTTCCAGGGGCTTATTGAGCTACAACCCCGAGGATGAGAATAAAAAGATGCTGGCACCAATTATAAACCTGCTATCCGTAAAGATAAATGGTGTTGATTATGATTATAGCAAACGCTTAAGACTGCCGCCCGGCCGGTATAAAATTAAATTCGAATACATTGGTGTAAGTTTGAAAGAGCCACGGAAGGTAAAATATCAATACAGATTAAAGGGGTACGACGAAGAGTGGTCTGATATTACTTTACAACGGGAAGCTGTCTTTTCAGGCATAGGATCCGGCAAGTATACTTTTGAACTCAATGCATCAAGCAGCGATGGTATAACAACAAGCAAACCTTTCAGAATTAACATCACAATTAAAAAACCAATCTGGGTTCAGTGGTGGTTTTATATCCTGGTGTTTGCTACTGGGTTTCTGCTCATTTATGGGTTTTTGAGACGAAGAGAATATAAGCTCGTTAAGGCAAATATACAACTTGAACGACGAGTTCATGAGCGAACCCTTGAAATAAGTCGTCAGAAAGATGAGATTCAACGCCAAGGAGATGTAATAAAAAAGAAAAACCTTGATATTACCGACAGTATAAAATACGCACGAACAATTCAATCAGCAATATTCCCACCGGAAGAAATACTCGAAGCGGCCCTCCCGGAATACTTTATGATAAACAAGCCCAAAGATATTGTTAGCGGCGATTTTTGCTGGTATACCAAAAGCAATGGTGAATATGTTATTGCTGTAACGGACTGTACCGGACATGGTGTACCAGGGTCAATTATGAGCATGTTGGGTATTACTTTGTTTAATGAAGTGGTAAATAATCTTGGAATTACCAATTCAGGAGAAATATTGGAGCTTATGCGCAAGAAGGTTATTTCAGCACTCAACCAACATAAAAAGGAAAATCCTTCTTACGACGGAATGAATGTAGGATTGTGTGTTCTTAAAAACAGACCCAAACGTGTGCAATATTCAGGAGCTTTTCACAACCTTATTCATATAAATCAGGGAGAACTGACTATAATAAAGGCCGAACGCACTCCCATTGGGTTTACGCCACTTGCCATGCCGGCATTTGAAACCCATGACATTAAGTATGCCCGCGGTGATATGTTTTATATGTTTTCTGATGGCTATCAGGATCAATTCGGTGGTGAAGAGGATCGTAAATTCACCAACCGTCGCCTGTTGAATTTATTCCGGGAAATCCATGATAAATCAATGGCCGAGCAGAAGCTTGTTCTTGAACAAACCCTAAGCCGTTGGATGGGCAATCGGGAACAAACGGATGACATTATAGTATTAGGTTTTCGTTTATAAAGCGCCTTGTGTTACAGAATAAAAAAGCTGCTTAGAGGCAGCCTTTTCCATCATCACCATCGCCATCATCGCCATCTCCACCAGGTCCGCCCTTAATTGTGCGTAATTGGTTTTTGGTGAGTTTTTCAAACGATTCATCAATAAGTATTTGCAGATTGAGTTGATTTTGCTATTTCATGTTGTATTGAGATTTGGTTGAATCAAATACACACTTTTTCATTAAAATATAGATGCGATTGAATTGAGGGTAAAAGCATCTCAAATTCAATAAGCAGTGATTTTTACGAAATGGATTATCCCTGTAAGAAGAAAACATTATCTTCGTGCTGATTTATTAATATGGGAATCCGGTGCTCAGCTTCTGAAATTCCGGAGCTGCCCCCGCAGCTGTAAACATCCATTTATTGATTTTCTGATTATGTGAAAAATCAGAAATCGATTACTGCTTTTAAAGAACCATTGTTCCGTATTATTAGGGATGAGAAGGATAAAAGCAGGGAGAAAGCCAGAAAACCTGTTTGTAAATCAAAAAATGTCGAAACCTCGGGGAGAAGGAACGACGGTTACCTCAGGACTATTCCTTTCTTTTCCGTGCAATTTTATTTGAATGCGAAATTATTTACTGATTGTTCTCCTTTTATCTGCTGGTTGTAAAATGCAGGCAGATAAAATACCACCCAAACCAATTTCAGGTAATTTGAAATATGCCAGAGGCTTTTCAATCGATTACACCGATTCACTCACAGTTATTGAGGTGTATAATCCCTGGAACAATTACTCCTTATTAGCACGATACAACCTTTCAAATAGTTATTTGCGCAGCAGCGATTTTGCAACAAACATAATAGTACCGGTTACTGATGCAGCTGTTTTATCATCGACCTATTTGGGATTTATTTCCATTCTAAACGAACACAATAAAGTTGTGGCTGCAAGCAATGCCAACTGGATATATGATTCGGTACTTTACAATAACTTTCGTACGGGTAAAATAGCGAATTTGGGAAATGACTTAATGGTATCGGCCGAGGCGGTTATTGGTACACATCCTTCGGCAGTTATAAAATACATTTATCAGGCACCTGATCCTGTCGATCCAATAATTCAGAAAGCAGGTATACCGATTATTTATGCTATGGAATTCATGGAAGATCACCCTTTAGGCCAAGCAGAATGGATAAAACTTTTTGGAGCCTTATTTAATAAAAAGGAATATGCCGATTCGGTATTTAATCAAATCGAAGCGGAATATTTTCGACTGGTTGATTTAGCTAAGAAAAGCAATACCTCCCCTGAAGTGCTGGCCGGTACAATTTATAAGGGTACCTGGTATGCTGTGGGAGGGAAAAGCTATGTTGCCAGGCTAATAACTGATGCGAATGCTTCTTACTACTGGAGCATTGACTCCAGCACAGGTAGCCTGCCCCTGAGCTTTGAAGTGGTTATTCAAAAACAAAAAGATGCCGATTTTTGGCTGAATGCAAATACCAGCAGCCTGAATGAATTATTTTCCATCGAACCTCGCTGCGAAATATTTAAATCATTTCAACAGGAAGAGGTGTACCATTACAATAAGCGCCAAAATGAAAATGGCGGTCTCGACTATTACGAATCCGGGGTTGCACGACCTGATTTGGTACTCAGAGATTTGTTAATAATTTTGCATCCCGGTTTAATTCATGGAGAAACAACATATTACCAAAAACTTGAGCATTAAAAGGAACAATAACAAAACACTCTTATTTTTTTTAAGCCTGTCGATTCTGGTTATCGTAGCGTTTATTTTGGATATTGCTATCGGTAGCGCCAATATTACCATGGGTTCTTTTATCAAGACTATCTTTGGTCAGATTACCGATGAAAGCACCAAATATATAATTTTTGAAACGCGCATGCCCAGAGCAGTCACAGCTATTGTGGTGGGCGGCGGTTTATCCCTGTCGGGATTGCTGCTTCAGACCCTATTTCATAATCCGCTTGCGGGTCCATATGTGCTGGGTATAAGTTCTGGTGCCGGCCTTGGTGTAGCCATTTATACCATGACGGCACTAACCTTTTTCTCGATACACCCGGTAATCTCTGCTGCCGGTCAGGCAGTAGCTGCGATGCTTGGAGCTGCAATGGTATTTATGCTGGTTTTGGTTTTTTCATGGCGATTGGTCGACACGGTATCCTTGTTGATTATCGGAATCATGATAGGTGCGCTTGCATCATCAGTGGTAGGCATCTTGCAATTTTTTGCAAGGCCTGAGGTGGTGCATCGCTTTGTCATATGGACACTGGGAAGTCTTGGATCGACTGCCTGGATACATCTAAAATTTATTATTCCTGTATTTTTTCTGTCGATAGTTGCATCGGTTTTTTTACTTAAGCCTTTAGATGCCATGCTCATGGGTGAAATTCATGCCCGCATTACCGGGGTTAATGTAAATGGCACCCGGCTGATGATGATCATAATTTCGAGTGTCTTGGTAGGAACTATAACTGCCTTTACGGGACCAATTGGGTTTGTGGGTATGACCGTACCACATATTGTTCGGTTGATATCGGGCAAAGTAAGTCTAAAATATGTATTACCGGGGGTCTTACTAATTGGTCCTTCAGTTATGCTTTTGTGTGATATTATTTCCCAGCTGCCCGGTCGAGCCGAAACTCTTCCCATAAATGGGGTAACAGCATTTCTTGGTGCGCCGGTTGTAATTTTTCTTATTGTTCGCTCTCGTAAGCTTAAAACCAACATATAATTTTGGGAGAACCTTATTCAGACATATCATTGCTTACTATCAAAAACTGCACGGTTGGCTATTCATTAAAACAGAATAAAAACCTTGAGGTTCTGGCAAATTTAAATCTATCCGTTCAACCAGGTGAGTTAATAACCTTTATTGGACCAAATGGTTGTGGTAAGTCGACACTAATTAAAAGCCTTGTTGGTCTGATACCTAAATTAAAAGGAGAGCTTTATTTTAAAAACGAGAATCTTGAGCTTACCAGCTTTTCCGAAAGGGCTGAACGAATAGGCGTTGTGCTAACAGAGCCGGTTTACGAGCGGAACATGACCGTAAAAGAATTGGTTTCAATGGGTCGCTACACCCATACAAACTGGCTAGGCAGCCTAAGTAAGCTGGATAGAGCAATCGTCGACGAATCAATAACAAAGGTAGGTCTTCGAGTAAAAATTAATTCCCGATTGGCTGAATTGAGCGATGGCGAGCGTCAACGCGCCATGATTGCTCGTGTACTTTCGCAGGATGTTGATTTGATTATACTTGATGAGCCTACTGCCCACCTTGACCTTTCAAACAGAATGGAGGTGTTGTTGCTTTTAAAATCGCTGGCACACGAATTTGGAAAAGGCATACTTCTTTCGACACACGAACTCGGACTGGCACTCCAGGTTTCGGACCGCATATGGATGGTTAATAACCAGCAGCAGGTAATAAGCGATATTCCGGAAGAACTAATAAGAACAGGTTGGCTCGATCGGGTATTTGGTAACGAAAAAATAAGCTTCCATCCCTGGTCGGCATCTTTTGAGGTATCGTCAAAAACCAGTATTAAGGCATTTGTCAGGGGTATTGGAATTTTACAGGCATGTGTGGTTCGTTTGCTCAAACGCATGGGCGTAAAAGTAATCTATGAAAGTGCTGATCAGAAAATTACAATTGATGTATATGAACAGGATCAGAAAATTGTAGTTGATAACGGTAGTAAAAAGGAAATTCATACATTGCATGAACTTCAGAGTTATATTACTAAGCTTTTACAAGAAGCGTAATTCGTTCCTGGATGACAGAAAAAAAAGGATTTAACTTAAATAAATTTTATTCTCGGATATACCGCAGGTACGATCTGATCAATAAGCTTTTTACTTTTGGACTCGATAGAAAGTGGAGAAGAATTACAATAGAAAAATGCCTTGAGGGCAATCCAAAAAGCATATTGGATTTATGCACAGGAACAGGCGATTTGGCAATTTCCTTAGCAAAAAAGATAAACCATAGAACCGAAATTGTGGGTTACGATATGAATCACTCTATGCTGGAGGAAGCCAACAAAAAATCTGGGAAGCAAGCACTCGAAGGCATTCGCTTTGTTCAGGGAAATGCCGCGGATATACCATTCAAAGACAACTACTTCGATCGAATAACCATTGGTTTCGGATTTCGAAACCTCACCTTCAGTAACCCACTGGAGGCAAAACATATTTCTGAGATTTATAGGGTTTTAAAACCAGGCGGAAGACTTTTGATACTCGAGAGCGGAGTACCCCGAAACCTGTTGGTAAGATTTTTCTATTATGCGCATCTTTATGGTATTTTAATTCCTCTGGGAGGATTGCTTTCAGGCAATTTCAAAGCCTATTGGTACCTGGCGCATTCTTCTTCCAAGTTCTACAGCATACCGGAAATAAAGGAATTGTTAAAAAAATATGGTTTTTCAGTTTTTAAGGTCAGGAGTTTTTTGCTTGGAGCCAGCAATCTTTTTATGGTTTCAAAATAAGAACCTTTCAATTGACAGGTTCAGGGATCCGTCAATTTTATATATTTGAATTATAATCATTGTAAGATATGACAATAGAACAAATAAACGATTTTTGCCGCGACACTTTTATCGGACACCTCGAAATAGAATTTATTGATTATGGCGCTGATTTTGTTTTAGCAAAAATGCCTGTGAATCAGAAAAAACATCAACCCACCGGAATATTACATGGAGGGGCATCATTAGCAATGGCAGAGACGGTGGCAGGTGCTGGTTCGGTACTCCTGATTGATGAATCGAAGTATAATGTCTTAGGTCTGCAAGTAAATGGCAATCACATCGGAACAGTTAGTGAAGGTCATATTTTTGCAAGGGCCGAAATTGTTCACCTGGGGCAGTCTACCCATGTCTGGGATGTTAAAATTACTGATGATGAGGATAAACTAATTTCTGTAATAAGGGTTACTAATATTATCAAAGAAAAGAATTAGGGAGGAATCTGATCTGAAGTTGACAGCTGAACATACTTCTATTACTAATGCCATCAGGGTTTGTCTGAAAAAAAATCTTGTGTTTGCAGCATATCGCCTGCCCAATCGCAGTGAGGCGGAAATAGTCATTCAAAAATCAGGTAATAAAAAACTGATAGCCAAAGACGATTCTTACTACGATTTAAAAGGATTTCTTGTGGCACCCTTTTCTGAGTCTAAATGTTGTCCTGCATTTGTCATAGCCCCGGATATTTATGCCAAGAGTCAGTTATCACCGGAGCAATATCGCGTCTTAGAACAATTGGCTGCAGTACCAATACAATCCGACACATCGCATACGCCGGAGGAGGTGCTGCATAGCGATTATTTACTGCAAATAAATCACATTCTGGATAAAATTGAAACAGGAGAATTTGAGAAGGTTGTGCTAAGCAGGGTAAAGCTCATGAATGGTAATTACATTTCAAAGTTAAGTCATATATTTTCTGCCTTAACAGAGGCTTATCCGAATGCTTTTGTTTTTATTTTTAATGCCGGTCCTCACTTATGGATTGGTGCAACCCCCGAACCCTTTTTAACAGCTGTAAATGGCTCAATGCAAACCGTTTCGTTGGCAGGAACAAGAACATACACACAACAAAATCTAAATATTGGAGCGTGGAACAGCAAGGAACGACTTGAACAAGAATACGTAACACGGTACATCTCCAAAGTATTGTCGAAGTTTAATCTTGTCGAAGTTTGCCTCGAGGGCCCTTACACAAAGCAAGCCGGAAACCTTGTTCATTTACGTACTGATTTTTCTTTTCGGGCTGAGGAGCTTAAAGATTGTTTGGGCGAGTTTTTGAACAATTTGCACCCGACACCTGCCGTTTGCGGAATGCCGCGAAAGCAAAGCCTGGAACTTATACTTGATCTCGAAAAGCACAGCCGTGAATACTACGCGGGCTATCTGGGACCGGTTGGATTAAACGACAGATTGTCACTTTTTGTAAATTTGCGCTGTATGAAAGTATTGCAAGATAATTTAGCACTGTTTATTGGAGGTGGAATTACAGCCGATTCTGTGCCCGAAGATGAATGGCAGGAAACAGAAATGAAAGCTGAGACATTATTATCGGTTATTCGACAAGTAACACAATGATTGCCAAATCCCATATAGCCGAGATTGCAAGTGTTCTGAAGGCCCAGGGAGTTGCCAGGGTAATTATTGCTCCCGGCAGCAGAAATGCACCTTTAATACAAGCTTTCACAAAACAATTTCCTGGTAAGTGTACCAGCATTGTGGATGAGCGGAGCGCTGCTTATTTTGCGCTTGGTGTGGCATTAAAAACCCAAAATCCGGCGGTAGTGATTACTACCTCCGGCACTGCTGCCCTAAATCTGGCCCCTGCCATGGCAGAAGCTTTTCACCAGGGAATTCCTCTGATTGCGGTTACTGCCGACAGACCGGCTGAATGGATCGATCAGCAGGATAACCAGAGCATCAGACAGCAGCATATCTTTTCTGCCAATAGCAAAGGTTTTTTTGAATTGCCCATTGAATCAAACACGGATGAAGACGTATGGTTAAGTAACAGAATTGCGAACCAGGCTTTTAATCTTGCAATACACGGTAAACCAGGACCTGTGCATATCAATGTACCCCTGCGTGAGCCACTTTATGAAGTATTGCCAGTACATAAAAATGCAAGGATTATTCATCAAACGGCCCAGGCACTGCCTGTTATCGATACAACTTGTCGCAAAAAATGGAACTCAGCAAAAGGGATTTTTATTGTATGCGGTCAAAGTTCTGTCAATGAAAACCTTCAGGAAGCTTTAAATCATCTTGCATTCGACAGCCGAGTGCTTGTACTCGCCGAAGCAATCTCCAATATTCATGGCGAAAATATTTTACATTATTCCGATTTTATCTTTCAGAATAGGATCAGCGAATTCAATTTTCCGGAACCCGATCTAGTGGTTTATTTTGGCGGACAAATCATTTCAAAGGGGTTAAAGGACTATTTGCGCGGTCTGAAGCATAGTGATTTTTGGTTTATTTCCCCTGAAGGTACTCCGACAGATACTTTTCAAAGGTTAAATACTGTTTATACAGCCTTTCCGGAAAGTTTCTTTCAACAGCTATTCGAATGTACAGCGATTGTAAAGGACTCTGATTTTGCTTTGAGGTGGAACAATGAAAATATGAATACCCGCAAAGAAATAGCTGATTATACCGAAGAAACCGAATACAGCGATTTATGGGTGTTTAATCAACTGCAAAAAGCGTACAAACCCATCGATATAATATTCGCCGGGAACAGCAGTGTTGTCCGTTATATCCAGTACTATGAATGCTTTAATGCGCTTTACTCAAATAGAGGTACCTCAGGTATCGATGGCTGTGTATCAACTGCAGCAGGTATTGCCAGTGAGTCAAACTCAAAGGTAGTGGCAATAGTTGGAGATTTAAGCTTCGTTTACGACTCGAACGGACTCTGGAATCGAGCCTTGCCGGAGAATCTAAAAATAGTGGTCATCAATAACCAGGGAGGTGGAATCTTCAGTATGATTCCCGGTCCTGACAGTCAGCAGGGATTCAAGGACTATTTCGAAGCCCACCATCCTGTTTCCATACAAAAAATAGCAGAAGCATTCGGATTGGATTATTTTTCCTGCGAAAATGCAGAACAATTTAGCGAGGTTTATGGTTTATTTTACTCAGGCAATACTGCTTCAGTGCTTGAGATTTGCACAAATACTGATGTAAACACCACAGTATTTCGTAATTTTGTTCAACGTTTTAAATACAACAAGTAATATGAGAGAGTGGAAAACTTTAAAAGAATACGAGCAAATAAAATTTGAGTTTTTCGAGGGGATAGCAAAAATTACCATAAACCGCCCCAGGTACCATAATGCATTTACTCCCGATACCACAAAGGAAATGTGTGATGCCATGGTATTGTGCCGTGAGAATACTGATATAAATATTGTTGTGCTGACAGGGGCTGGTGACAAAGCCTTTTGCAGCGGAGGCGATCAAAACGTAAAAAGCCATGCCGGGTATATAGGAAAGGATGGTGTACCCAGATTGAATATTCTCGATATGCAAAAGCTTATTCGCTCAATACCCAAACCTGTTGTTGCCATGGTAAACGGATATGCAATTGGTGGCGGACATGTATTGCATGTAGTATGCGATTTGAGTATTGCTTCCGATCGTGCAATATTTGGCCAAACAGGACCAAAAGTTGGAAGCTTTGATGCCGGGTTTGGTTCTTCCTATCTTGCCCGAATTGTGGGTCAAAAAAAGGCACGTGAAATCTGGTTCTTGTGCGAACAGTATTCTGCTGCAGAAGCAAAAGAAATGGGACTGGTGAATACGGTTGTACCACATGATCAGTTAGAAGATGTAACGGTAGAATGGTGTAAAAAAATGATGCAGCATTCTCCGCTTGCTTTACGTATGATAAAAGCTGGTTTGAATGCCGAGCTCGACGGACAGGCAGGACTGCAGGAATTTGCTGGTAATGCAACTATGCTGTATTATATGACTGAGGAAGCCCAGGAGGGTAAAAACGCTTTCCTGGAGAAACGTAAACCCGATTTTCATAAATACCCCAAAATGCCTTAAGCCTGTATGTATAAACCCCTAAAAATATGGCTGAAGGCTTTTCGCCTGCGCACATTGCCACTGGCATTGTCGAGTACCTTTTTGGGTAGTTTTATGGCCTAT
This sequence comes from Bacteroidales bacterium, assembly GCA_003508755.1. Lineage (GTDB taxonomy): Bacteria > Bacteroidota > Bacteroidia > Bacteroidales > UBA10428 > UBA10428. Next base: position 14,359 of record DNTK01000485.1, read on the forward strand.
TCCCATGAACATTTCAGTTGGATGGTTTTTCTGTTTGCAGTGCTTACCACGCTTTCGTTGCAGATTTTATCAAACCTGGCTAATGACTATGGCGA
>DNTK01000334.1 GCA_003508755.1 Bacteroidales bacterium
GTATTTTTAAATGCTAACAATTTGATTGTTGGCTTTTTTTATGTATTTTGAACAGTTGGAGAAAAATTAAAGAGCATGGTTGAACAATCATCAGATTCGGCAGCAAATCCCCTGTTTTATACCGGGTTAGCACCTCAGGAGGAAATGTTGGAAATCGGGAAAAAGCAAAAAAAATTAACCATTGGAATCCCCAGGGAAGATCAACAATTTGAAAAACGCATCGGTCTTACACCTGAAGCGGTTGAGGTACTGGTAAACAATGGCCATGATGTTCTGATAGAAAAAGATGCTGGAAATGGTGCATTGTATAAGCGAAACGATTACAGTGAGCATGGCGGATTTATTGTTGAAAACAATGCAAAAATTTGGCATGCCGATGTAATAATTAAGGTGGCTCCCTTTACAATTACCGAAATTGAGAAACTGAAAGGTAACCAGGTTGTATTTTCAGCTTTACACTTATACCAGCAGCATAAAGAATATATGCAGGGACTGATGAAAAAAAAGATAACTGCCATTGCTTTCGAAAACCTGAAAAATGAATACGGCAGTTACCCGATTGTACAATCAATGAGTTCCATTTCAGGCAGTACGGCAATTATTATTGCTGCAGAATTGCTTTCCAACATTACTGGAGGAAAAGGTGTTTTACTGGGTGGTGTTACAGGAATTACCCCAACAGAGGTAGTGATACTTGGAGCTGGTACCGCCGCGGAATCTGCCATTCGGGCAGCCTTGGGCTTTGGGTCATTTGTAAAAGTATTTGATACTTCAGTACAAAAATTAGAACAACTGCAGGAGAATATAGGAATGCGACTGCATACTTCTATCTATCACCCCCAGGTGTTAACCCGTGCTCTTCAGTCGGCAGATGTGCTGATCGGAGCTGTTGATTTAATGCAAAAAGGACCGAGATTTTTCGTTACCGAAGATATGGTAAAGATTATGAAGAAAGGTGCAGTAATTATCGACTTGGCAGTTGATCAGGGAGGGTGCATAGAAACTTCTGAATGTCGAAATCTTCTGGATCCGCTGTTTAAAAAACATGATGTTTTACATTACAGTGTGGCGAATATTCCCTCGAGGGTAGCACGAACCGCATCTATTGCATTAAGTAATATTCTTTCTCCGATAATGCTTGAGATGGGTGCAGCAGGTGGATTGAAACCTTTATTAAAAGAGAATGTTGGCGTTCGTAAGGGTGTTTATATTTATAACGGAATATTAACCAATGAGCGCATTGGTTCCGAATTCGATTTGCCCTATAAAGATATTGAACTGCTGATGGCTGCATTTTAGTTGCTCGCAGTAACTACCAATAAATGCCTTCTATATTAAGTTGATCTTTATATAATGATGCGTATTGCTTTGCTTATTCGCTTGCAATGTGAATTTGGTCTTAATTTGCATAGGACGAATTCCTAAAATTACCTATTATTGCATATAGGTTAAGATTATTCATTGGGAGAAAAAAAATTATAAAAGAAGTTATACACTTTTATTTTACTATGAGGTTGCACCGAATTAAATCCATCTTATTCCTGTTGCATTTCATTTTACTACCAGTTGCTTTTACGCAATCTCCAACCTATTACCTAAATCCTGAGAAAAAATTGGCGCAGTATAATACGCAAAGCTGGTCTGTCGAAAATGGCTTACCCACCAGCTCATTGCTGGGCTTATGCCAAACATCTGATGGGTACCTCTGGATTTCAAGCTATGATGGGTTGATCCGTTTTGATGGACATGAATTTACTGTCTTTAATAAGAATAATACAGATGCTTTTGAGAGCAATACGATTAGAAGTCTTGCTGAAGACAAATACGGTAGTTTATGGATGACTACCCAAGGTAATGGACTTGTAAGATATTCCAATGGCGAATTTAAACGGTATGGCAGAGCAGCTGGAATTAATCATCTGTACCGTGCAATATATATTGATAGTTTGAATCGAATCTGGTCCGCTTCGCCAGAAGAGGGTTGGTTTTATTTTCAGGATAGCATTTTTCATTTTCTTGAGCATGAAATGTCGCTGTTGAATACTGAAGTAAGGGCAATAGCTGAAAGTTCTGAAAAGGGCATTGCCTTTGGTACTTTTGGGAAAGGACTTTTCATTTATGCAAACAACAGGTTTACACAGTTCACCCAAGAAGATGGTCTGTTGAATAATTGGGTATATTCCTTGTATTTCGATAAAAATGGTATCCTATGGATAGGAACTGGCAATGGTTTGTGCTATTTTGACGGTAGTGATTTTTATTTTCAGAAACAAGTGGGAGGAGTTACAGTAAACGATATTCTCGAAGATAAATTCGGCCATTTATGGGTAGCTACCAACCAGGGATTGTTCAGAAAGAAAAAAGATTCCAATAAATACGAACACCTTTCTACACACAATGGTCTGCCGCATAATTTCATTAACGATTTTCTCATCGATCGCGAAGGTAACATTTGGATGGCTAATTATAAAGGGGGATTAGCCCAGCTAAAAGATGGTAAGTTTACAAACTATACTTCAGCGGGGGGGCTGCATGGTAAAGTGGTTAATGCCATTTGTGAACTCGACAAGGAAACCTATCTTGCAGCCTTTGATAATGGACGAATGAGCCGTATTGAAGGAGAAAAAATATCCTATTATACCCTGAAAAATAACCTTACAGGAAAGCGTATTCGCCATATCTTAAAAGACAGCAAAAATAATCTTTGGATTAGCACATATTCTGGATTATTAAAGGTAACTCAAGGTGGCCGGGAAATTTGGCTAAACGAGCGAACAGGTTTTCCTCAAACTAAAATTCGGCTTACCTACGAAGATTCCAAAGGTAATATCTGGGTAGGTACAAGAAACAACGGAATAATAAAAATTAATACGGATAATACCTATTCCTACTTTAATGCATCCAAGGGTTTAAGTGCCAACCTTATTATGTCAATTGAGGAAGATTGTGAGGGCAATATTCTAGTTGGTACGAGCGAAGGAGAAAGTGGGCTCAGCATCATTTCAGAGGATGAAATTATAGAAACCTTTTCGAAAAAAGAGGGCTTTATCAGCAATGTTGTATTTAATACCTATTGCGATAGCGAGGGTTCGATATGGGTGGCTGCACTTGGGGGTTTAAGTTTAATACGCGATAATAATGTTACCAACTTTACTGTTAAGGATGGTCTTAGTTGCGATACTCCCTATGATGTGATCGAAGATAAAAAAGGATATCTGTGGTTGCCATGCAGTAAAGGAATAATGCGAATTAGAAAATCAGAATTGATAGACTTTTCCGATGGAATCAGAAAACGTATTAATACCAGATTGTTTACCCAACACGATGGAATGATAGAATCGGAATGTAATGCAACCACCCAATCCCTGGCAGCTAGTAATGGAAATTTATTATTCCCTACAATAAATGGAATTGCAGAAATTAATCCTGAGAAAATTCTTGCCAACAACTTCAAACCTCCGGTATATGTAAAGCAATTAATGGTAGATAATGAACCTGTCGATCTTTCAAAAAAGCTTACTTTCCAACCGGCTGCTAAACGTTTTACATTTGAATACACAGCGATTAGTTTATACGAGCCGGAGGAAATTGATTTTAAATATCAACTCCAGGGTTTTGATGAAGGTTGGGTAGAAGCAGGGAATAATCGTTCCATTTCGTATACCAATTTACCACATGGTAATTATACCTTTAGCGTTATAGCAAGCAATAATGATGGTATCTGGAATACTACCGGAGCACATCTATCTTTTACTGTTCTTCCCAGATTTGTCAATACTAAAGGTTTCTATGTGCTTGTAATCTCTTTGTTTGTTCTGTTAAGTTATTCAATATACCGGATACGTATTCAGCAGCTGAAACGCAAACATCAGGTGCTGGAAAAAACTATTAAGGACAGAACCAAGGAAATACGCGAAAAAAATGAAGAACTTCAAAAGCAAAAAGCAGAAATAAAAACTCAGGCTGATTTTCTTGAAGAGCAGAAAAAGGAGCTTAATCTGCTCAATGCTTCGAAAGATAAAATGTTCTCCATCATTGCTCATGATCTTAGGAGTCCGCTTGGAAATTTTCGGACCATGGTAGATATGATTTTAACTGCTCCTGAGGATTTTGATGATGACGAACAGAAAGAGATGCTGCAATTGCTTTCTCAGAATGCCCAATCGACCTACGAATTGCTTGAGAATTTATTGAACTGGTCGACAAGTCAAAGGGGAGTTATTACATATGAACCTCAACATTTGATAGTGAATCCAGTTATTATGGATATTGCAGGCTTTATGAGCCCTGTAGCAGCGAATAAAGAAATTGAATTGATAGCTAATGCTGAAGAAAACTTACAAGTCTATGCAGATAATAATATGTTACGCGCTATTTTGCGCAACTTAATTGGCAATGCAATAAAATTTACCCGCAGGGGTGGTAAAATAGAAATATATGCCGAACGCAAGTCGAATAAAGTTGAATTTGCGGTATCGGATAATGGTGTCGGAATTAAACCAGAGATTAAGGAAAAACTCTTCAACCAAATGGAACACACAATTCGCCTTGGCACGAATGAAGAAAAGGGAAGTGGACTGGGATTACTACTTTGCAAAGATTTTGTTGAAAAGCACAAGGGCAATATCTGGATTGAAAGTGAACTGGGGCAAGGAAGCACCTTCTTTTTTACCTTACCGGTTGATAAGCAATAAACTTTACTGCCAAATCCTTACCTGCCACCATGAATAAACCACAACTTTTTTCAGAACCCATCGAATGCAAAAACGAATTTCATTCAGAGCCGGTTAAACTATCTGCGGGTATTACTGATTATGGCAGTAATAAATGGATAAAAATGGCTTGTGATGTTGCGGTGGAGTCGGTCAAGAACAATGGTGGTCCGTTTGGGGCAGTATTATTACATATCGATACTGCTACCAATAAAGTTATGCGATATTGGAAAGGAAATAACCAGGTTACGATTCAGAATGATCCCACTGCTCATGCCGAAGTGTCTGTTATTCGAAGTGCATGCCACTCGTTAGGCGTGTTTAACCTGGGTGTAATTGAAAAAGATGCGAGTAATCTACCTCAGGATTCAAAACTCTCGCATTGTGTTATTTACAGCAGTTGCGAACCTTGCCCCATGTGCTACAGTGCCATTTTTTGGGCTCGTATTCCAAGTATATTCTTCTCTGCAACGAAATACGATGCCCAAGCACCGGGAGTCAATTTTTCAGATGCTGAAATATATGAAGAACTTAACCTGCCATACTATAAGCGGAAAACTAAAGTTTACCATTGCAAATGTGAGCAGGCAACAGCATCTTTTAAGCTTTGGAAGAAAACCGATAAAACAACTTATTAATACAATGAATAACACCTTGCCGGTTGTCATAAACTGTTAAAAATTGGCGATCTTTATTTTTCTCGCTGAAAGAACCGCTCCCAAATAAGTTGTCCGTCTTTATTTAGAATTTGAATGTGCATTTCACGATCCTTCTCTGATCCCCTAAAGCTAATTAAACCATAATTATGCTTATTGGTATAAGTGCCCTCGACACGCAGGTTATTGGCCTCCTCTCTGGCATGTCCCGCTCCTGATGTTAATGCCGATACCGTAATATCTATTATCCTGGGTTTACCATCCTCTTCAAGCACACTCAGCTCGGTATGATGCCTGTCGCCGGTTAAAAACACTACGTTTTTAATCTGCTGCTTATAAATGAAATCAATTATTTCCTGGCGCTCCTTTTCGAATCCATTGTTTGAGTAGGTTTCATACTTACCAACATCATTTAAAAACTGACCACCCATAGCAACAACCTTAAAGGTACTCAAACTGGATGCTAGTGCATCTTTTAACCATTGTTTTTGCTGCTCGCCTAATATTGTTTTATTTTCCGCTATTAGCTTATTTGGCGTGCGATAATAGCGATTATCCAGAAGAATAAAATCCACATCGTTCCATTGGAATTGGGTAATTACCCCTTTCATGTCACCAATGCCATACGATGGATTTGCCCAGAATAACTGAAAAGCTTCATAGGTTTGATTCTTGTTCCACCATCCGCGGTCGCTGTTATTCGGACCGTAATCATGGTCATCCCAAATAGCATAATGATGTGCAGAAGCTAATAAGGGCTGCATTTCAGGTACGGAGCGGCTGTGGGTCCACCGTTTTGTTATGCCTGTCCAGCTATTCCAATCGGGCTCGCGTAAATACATATTATCGCCCAGCCAAATCATAAAATCAGGTTTTGATTCATTTATAGCTTCAAATATTTCATATTCCGATCCGTAGGGGTTTCCTGGTCTGTCATATGCTGCTTCATTAATATAAGCGCAGCTGCCGGTTGCAAACGAAAATTCCGGGGGATCTGTCCGCCACCGCCAAAGGGGTTGTGTTTGAAATTTAGTCGGATAGGGCAATTCTACTGTTTCATTGTTAATTACGAGTCTGTATTGATACCTATTGCCCGGTTCTACCTGGTCAGCAATAAGTATGGCAGTAAATGCCTTTTCTTTTTCGGTAGTGATGTCAGAAGTTGTATATTTTTTTTCAGGTTCATGGGGCTGCCAATATTCGATGTATACGTTTGCAGAATTTGTTGTTTGAACCCATATCGCCACCTCTCTTAGTTCAGAGTACCCCAGCATGGGCCCCGATTGTAAAAGGCTTTGAGCGTTTAAGAGTGTTGTAAGTAAAGAAATGAGTATGATTGCATTTGTTCTTTTCATGGTTTTTACAGTTAATTGGATGGGGATAAAAAAGGCTGCCCCAAATAATGAGACAGCCCTTGATATTTTTTATAAGTTCCCTTAATAGGGTCCTTCAACAAGTTCGAATTCCGGATTTGGTCCGGATTTAGTTACCTGAAATTTCATGGTATAGTTTCCGTCAGCACCACTATAGGTATCAAAATTAACCACGAACATTTGGTCAACACCATCAACCTGTGTTTTTGCATCGGGATACTTAATTGGTAAATAGGCAGTAATAATGGCTGCTTCAACAGCATCTTCCCAAGATTCAAAAACGCTTGACTCATAGCTGGTACTTCGAATATCAAAGTTTTGAAAATAGGCATCAGCACCGTGGTAATCTTCACCGGTACCAAATGAGTTTACATATTCCGAACCAGGTTTGCCAGCCAGGTTATCCTGTGCAGCCACCCAATCAACAATAACCTGAAAATCATCGGCAACAAGCTTAAAGCTTATAGTTGGATCAAATACCCATTCATTTTTGTCGGTTACCACAAACTGATCCGTTTTAGCCTCAACAAAGTTGTACGCCGATTCCCACTCACCTTCGTTGAAGGTATATTTATCGGCAAGAGTAGTAGTTACAAAGTTTATTGAGTTAAAGTAATTGTATACAACCACTACCTCCATATCCTGACCAGCAAGGGGATATTTCGATTTAAGCAGATTCGGCAAGTAATCCTGAGGTTTATCCGAAGAGGAAAAATTGTTATAATTTCCGGGGCTTCCCATTGCATCGTAATCAACACTGTTTACGTGATATACTTCATTGGCTTTTGCCCAACCATCGTTTTCGTCGAACACATAATAGTTTTTATAGTTCTCGGGAGTTTTACCAACAATGGTTAGGTTAGGAACACTAATTTGTACCTGACCGATTTCCCATGTACCTGCAGTAACCGTAGTGGAAAGGTATTTAAAAGCAACGTAAACTTTTTCGCCTGCATATGCTGCCAAATCAATTCTTCCTGATGATACAAATGTCCAGCTTTCGTCGAACGGAATACCCGGCACAGTAAGTTCTGTCCAGGTTCCCTGGTTGGCGGGGCTACTGCTGCCATCATAATCTGTAGAGATATACACAGTAACGTTGTCCCATTCTTCGTCGTTATAGTTCACAGCATGTTTGAAATACAGTGCTACTTCGTCTAGGCCGGCTAAATCATATTCGGGTGATACCAACCAGTCTTCATTATCATAACTGTCGGGATTTACAAAACCGGTCATCACGGCGCAACCATTTCCATAAGAAGCCCAGCCCCATTCTTGTTCGCCTAAAACGTTAAATGCTGTAAATGATCCTAGGCCATCCGCTTCCAGTGTAAAGTTCTCCTCGTAAATTGGAGCGTCACCCAAACTTCCGAAATCTATTTCGGCATCAGCACTGGCGTATTTATACTCGACCAAAATCATATCTCCATCTTCGGGTAAGGCTACCACATTATCCAACACCTGTGGTACATATACTTCAGGAGAATATGAAGGGGAATAAAACTTGGTAATGTTCAAGACGGAATCAAAGCTCTCATAATCTTCAGCTAATAGTTCATATTCTAGGGCTTCGGTATACATTGTCAGGTCTTCCGGCATTTCGCCATTGTAGTTATATGTTACCATAGCCGTTGAAAGGAATTTCATTGCCGGGAAACGTTGTGCTAAGAATCCAGGGATATATTCTGCAGCTTTAATGGAATCGTTAAAGTGCTCATTAGCATCAATAAAAGCCGCCAGCGAAGAATCTTCCGGAGTGGTTGCTTTCGACATGGCTATATCAGCAATTTCTGCATAGTCGTCGGCAGTAAGTGTTAGAGTGGTTGAACCGGTATATCCCGAATCATCCTTTTCTCTCTCATCGTAGATTTTTTCCATTGGTTCACAAGCAGACAGAACCAAAAGTAAGATTGAAATATAAT
>DNTK01000575.1 GCA_003508755.1 Bacteroidales bacterium
ATTGAATAATAATTACTAACAAAATGTTATATATAACTGATTATGTGTGCTTTAAAAGTTATTAACGAATATATACCCCTAAATAATTTGGAAAAGTTTTAAAAATGTCTTATCTGATTAATTCAGTCAATAAAACTATCCATACCAAATTCGGTTATCTCAGCAAAAGAACTTATATTTAATAAAGCGTATTTTATCCATGAGAGGTTTTGTACCCTTCTTGCTACCTGGGTAGCAAGTCCAATAATATTCTTACTGTCTAAAGACACTGAATAACTTACTATCATGCAAACGAACTTTGATATTATTCCATCCACTTTTGGCCGGTATACCACATTGGAGTTAAAAAATCAGGTTACTGGCGAATACCTAAGTGTTTTGCCTGAGGTTGGAGGTATGCTCCATTGCCTGGAGTTAGAGTTTAGCGGAAAATTAATTCCTGTGCTTGATTCTTATAAAAATGCAGATGAGTTAGAATTAACACTCACCAACACCTATAAAGGAAGTAATTTATTCCCTTTTCCAAACCGAATTGATGGGGGCAAATATACATTTGAAGGAAAAGAAAACCTACTGGATATAAACTTCCCGCATGAGAAGAACGCCATCCATGGATTGATTTATAACCAGCCGTTTGAGGTCTCTAAAAGAAAAGTCTCAGAAGAGGAAGCATTCTTAGAGCTGCAATACATTTCTGATGGTAAACTTAAGGGTTATCCATATAAATTTGAGCTTTTAGTACAATTTGAATTAAACAATGAGGGAATTAGGGTTAATACCATTGTTACAAACAAAAGTGATTCAAATATTCCAGTCGGAAATGGTTGGCACCCTTACTTCGTTCTTTTCGATAAAGCAAATGAAGCAGACCTGAGCTTTCCTTCAAAGGAATATTATGCAGTCAACGATAGAATGTTACCAACCGGTAATACGACAGAATACAGGGACTTCAATTCGATAAAAAATCTTGGAACCATTCATTTTGATACCTGTTTTAGCATCGACGGCCATGGTAAACAAGTTGAAACAATTATTAAAAATAAAACCCTTCATGCAGGTTTATCGGTCTGGCAGGAAACGGGAAATAATAAGTTCAATTACCTTCAGATCTATACCCCACTCGACAGAAGCTCTATTGCTATTGAACCCATGACCTGCCTGCCAAACGCTTTTAATAACGGCACCGGATACACTGTGCTAAAACCTAAGGAAGTGTTTTCAGCTGCCTGGGGGGTAAGAAGACTGGAAATAAAATAAGTTAATTCATCTTATCATTCGCTAACTAGCAAATCGATTTTTGTTATTTTTGAACTCTTAAAAATTCAAACAACATGATTCAAAGGGTTCAAACCATATTTTTGCTGGCAGCAGCCATTCTGCAGCTGTTGTTTATTAATTTGCCACTGGCACGTTTTGTGTTGCCGGAATTAAACATCGAATTTAAGGCGAAAGGTTTTATTTCCGAGGGAGAGGTTCAGGTGGCAACCACAGCACTATTAATTCTGTGCTGGTCTGTTGCTGTTCTTTCAGCTATTACTATTTTTTTACACAAGAATAGAATACTACAGATTCGTTTTTGTATATACAACATGCTCCTGAATATCGGATTAATTGGAATGCTGGCACTCTACTTAAACAACTTTGTTAAGACAAACAGTCCTGAAGCCCAGAGCTTTCTTCCTGTGCTTGCAATACCTGTGGTAAGCATAATCCTGTTATTCCTCGCATTTAGAGGAATACGGAAGGATGAACTCTTGATAAAGGCGTATGACAGATTAAGATAACCAGATAAATAGCTGGAGTAAAAAAGTCCATAAGCCGATTATTATTTTATCCTGGGTGTCATGAAATCGATATAGTTTGTACCCTGTGATTGAGAGTGAAATGTTCTGGACTTTACTTTGAATCTTTTGATCTTCACTGAAAACAATTTCAAAACCCCACGATAGATTCATAAGGGAGGAATAGATGCTGTTTTCCCTCCCTGCTGTGCTATCTATAGTGCATCTGATTTCTCAGGATCAGTTACCTTCTCGCAGAAATGACAACGCAATTGAATATCTTTTTTATCAATCACATCAAACTTGGTAACAACTGACTCGTGATTGGTAATGCACTTCGGATTTACACACTTAATAATTCCAGTAATTTCATCCGGAACCTCAACCACCTTCTTTTCAACTACTTTGTAATCTTTTATAATATTTAGCTTCGCCTCAGGTGCAACAAGAGCAATGCGATTAATGTCCTTTTCTTTAAAAAACACATCCGAAAGTTTAATGATTGCCTTTTTGCCAAGTCGTTTGCTTTTGAAGTTAGTACCGAATGTGATTGTCTTATCAATATCATTAAGTTTGAGTATATTAATAACCATGAATAAGTGACCGGCAGGTATGTGATCAATTACAGTACCATCTTTTATAGCGCTAACTTCTAGTTTCGTATTCTTCATGAGTTTAAAAATTATTTAAGTCCTAAAATCAAAGAAATAATTGCCTGGCGCACATACACACCATTTTCTGTTTGTTCGAAATAATAAGCATGCGGACTGCTATCCACATCGGTATCGATTTCGTTTACCCTTGGCAGTGGATGAAGAACTCTCATACTTTCTTTAGTACCCTCGAGCATTTCTCTTTTCAATACATAGGCATTTTTAGTACGCTCATATTCAATTGGATCCGAGAAACGCTCCTTTTGCACCCTGGTCATATAAATGATATCTGCAACTTTCACCGCTTCATCGATATCTTTTTGTTCTGAAAACTTTAATCCTTTCTTGTTAAGATAATCCTTATACTCTTGTGGCATTTTCAACTCATCTGGCGAGATAAAAGTGAAGGTAGCATCAAATTCAGACAATGCCATTAGTAACGAATGAACCGTACGACCGTATTTCAAATCACCTACCATAAAGATATTCAAATTATCGAGGGTGTTTTGTGTTTTAAGTATTGAATACAAATCGAGAAGTGTTTGTGTGGGATGCTGGTTTGCACCATCGCCGGCATTTACGAGAGGAACATTTGAATTTTCGCTGGCATACCGGGCACTTCCTTCCAGTGGATGACGCATAACAATAAGCTCGGCATAATTACTCACTACCTTTATAGTATCGTAAAGGGTCTCGCCCTTTGTTACTGAAGAGCTGCCAGACTCACTAAAACCAATTACCTTGCCTCCTAACCTGCTAATAGCACTCTCGAAACTCAGGCGCGTACGCGTAGAAGGCTCAAAAAACAAGGTACCTATTACTTTTCCGTTAAGTAAGTTTTGGTAAGAATTCTTTTCAAAATCAGCTGCTACTTCCATAATTTTCATGTAGTCAGCTTTCGAATAATCAGTGATAGAAACTAAACTTGTATTCTTCATTACTTGTAGTTGTTTTACAATAAATATAAATCAATCAGACAGTTAAAACAATAATTGTTAATAATTGGTAATAACTCAGTTGACCTGTGTTACACCATAAATCTTAT
>DNTK01000211.1 GCA_003508755.1 Bacteroidales bacterium
GATAATCTCTCAACAAAATAAAATGAGAAATAAGCTGTCTTTTAAACGACTAAAAACCAGTCATCCGATTGTATATTGTGCCTTAAGAGACAGGTGGCAGCCGGATCGGTTTTTACCTTAAAATAGTTCACACTCTCCTTATTCGGTTGCCCATAACCTTCGTACCATCGATCGATAATTTCGATTACCTCAAAATCTATTCCCGCCCATATAAATCTCTGTGGATACTCATCGGCCTTATAACCAGAATATGTTTTTACACTAATGGGTATTAGCTCCACCATAAACTATTTTACTCATTTAAGTTACGAAAGCAATGGTGCCAAAAAAAAGCCATCAGAAATTCTGGTGGCTTTTTTGTAATTATTTTTGTGCTATTTACTCGGTTCGCTCTTTAAATTCACCCATTGATTTGGTGAAAATCCAAATTGCAACAATACCTAATATCGTATGAGCTGCAAGCACATACATAACATAATGAGGATTTCCAGCTTCTTCAAATTTCCCCATAAGTGTTGTATACAAGCCCGCTATAGAACCTCCAATAAAGGTTGCCAAGAAATTAGTACCCATATACAATCCAGCTTTTTCTTTCGGGGCAATCCACATAATATACTCCTGAATTCTTGGAGAAGAAATCATCTCTCCAATTGCAAATAAGAATACTCCCAAAAATACAAGACCTGGTACCGTAACAACCGAAATTCCGAGAACTACAAATCCACCCGCAGCAATCAATAACCCAAGCATAAAAGTTGGTATTGCAGAACGCTTTTCAAAGATTCTTGAAACCAACACCTGGAAAATTAGTATGATGTATCCCGTGTGTGAAATGGCTTCTGCATTAATCTTCCAGACACCATCAATTTCACTGGCAAGGAAAGATTTTGTAAACCACCCTCCCAAAACAGATTTTACCGCCAGAAATAATTGATGAGTATCAAGATAATCGTTTATGTAAACCGCCATTGTATTAAAAAAGGCCCAAAAAGGCATCCAGAAAAACAAGCCCAGAATTACAATAAATACACTAAACTTTACATCTGATAATGCAATTCCTATATCCTTAAACTTTTGTTTAAGACTTACTCCCTCTATCTCGCGCTTAGGTTCTTTATAAAAGAACACTGTGATTAAAAACATTAAAGCTATTGTTCCTGCAGCAACATAAAATACGCTATCCCAGCCAATTGTACGGCTAAGTTTACCCATTACAATAGGTCCAAATGATGCTCCAAGATTTACCATCGCATAAAAAATTCCAAATCCCAAAGTTTTGTTCGTAGAATCGGTGGTTGCTCTGACTGTTGCCGAAATTAATGGCTTAAAAATTCCGGCAGCGAAACCTATAGACAGCATAGTTAGGGCTATTCCAGAAAATGTTTTAGTAACAATTAATAATAGAATGGAAGGTAGATATGCTGCATATGCAATTATCAGCATTTTCTTAAAGCCAAACTTATCTGCAAAAGTTCCCGAAAACAAGGGTAAAAGATACGATACAGCAATAAAAATATTCTGTATAATACCTAAATCATCTTTTTGATATCCCAACTGTTGAAGATATATTCCGAAACCCATGTATATTCCATAATATGCGAATCGCTCCAACACTTCGATGATGTTTGCAGTCCAAAAAACTTTTGGAAATCCTGAACGTTTACTCATAGTTTATTTTTTTTTGATATGACAGAATACAAAAGAAAACAATTCTGGCTAAATGGCCATGATAATTATCAAATTGACTTATGCAAGATGATATTTATCATTAGGGTAAGCTGAAACATTTGGCCCGTTAGGTAAGTAAAACAATGTAATTTGTTATTTTAATTGTTGTTTAGTTTATGAATAGTAAAATTTTCATTCTCACATCATTTCTTGTCATAGGTTTGTTTTTTAACAGCATAGAAACCAATGCGCAATTTCAAACATTTCCCACACCCAAAACCAGTATTTCTGGCGAAAAAGTTAAAACGGTTACTAACCGTCGGGGGGCGGGAAATAAGGAACGCTACATTGAAAACAACCGGAAAAAGAGAAAGATTAAAACCGGGAAGAAGTTTATTCGCTCGCAGTCGTGCAGTAATTTCAGTATTTTTTACTCATCGAAAGCAGCTCGCCGCCAGAAGGCACTTTCCCGTCAACGTAAAAAATTATCATAAGGTAAAGGTTTAGTTAAATTACAGAAACTCCGAACCATGGGTTCGGAGTTTTTTATTCCTGTCGAGACTATTTGTTATTGGAGAAAAAGATTCTAATTTTACCGGTCAATTTAGAATGATTCTAATTATTCCGCATGGGTAATTAGCCATACAACGAGAAGGATGAACCAGGAAATTCTTTTAAAGAGGGAAACACTTGCAAAAGAAATATGTGCACAACTAAACAATTTCGTTGATTTGCAAAACACCCTATCACTCATTATTCAGCAAATAAAAGAAATGGCAAATGTCGAAGCCATTAGCATCCGCTTGTTCGAGGAAGGAGATTATCCCTACTTTGTGCACGAAGGTTTTCCTGAGTCGTTCATTAAAGCAGAAAATTCGATTCTTGCACATAAAACCCATGATGCCTCAGACAGCAATGAATCTCTACAGCTCGATTGCCTCTGTGGAAAGGTTATTCGCGGAAATGTGGATTCATTGAAAGATTATTACACCGAAAAGGGTAGCTATTACACCAATAACTCGAGTGAAAATACAGCTTCGCTGCTTGCGAATGAAACCGATGTAAACATTAGAAACCACTGCAATGCATGTGGATACGAATCGGTTGGTTTGTTTCCTATAAAATCCAGAGAGGAAAAAATCGGACTCATACAACTAAACGATAAGCGACAGAATGTGTTTACCCAAGACCTGGTTGAATTCATGGAAATGATTGGTGAGCAAATTGGTACAGCTGTAGAAAATGCGATGCTGTATGATAAACTAAAGCTGAAAAATACCGAACTCGAAAACTCTGTGGGGCGATTAAGCGAAATGCAGGATCAATTACTCGAGGCCAAAAAGATGACTGCCCTGGCTGATATGGTTGCCGGAATGGCTCACGAAATATACGCACCGCTTTCGCAGGCATTTTCATCCACTTCTGAATCTTTACGCATTGCTTACGATTTAGCAGAAAAAGATACGGGTTACTTTTCCGAAATTAATTCCCTGTCTCTCGAAAGCAAAAAAGCCCTCAAACAAATAGAGGATGTTCAGGCACTCATACGTAGTTTTAAATCCATCGCTATCGACCAATTCCAGGAAAGCCGCCAGTTAATAAACCTTAAAGTCTTTATCAATGATGTAATAAAGGTTTTAAAACCATCGCTCCCGAAAATTGAGGTGAATTACACCATTTATTGTGCCGACAAGATTGAGTTCATGAGCTACAGTGGTGCACTGAGCCAAATACTGAGTCAGCTAATTCACAACTCTTACCAACATGGCTTCAAAACCAATAAGGGTGAAATAATCATTACCTGCAGTGTGGCAAGTGGGTTTATAAAAATCGTATATTCCGACAATGGCCGGGGACTAGAACCGGGCATTAAACATAAAATTTTTGAACCTTTTTTTAGTACGCAGCGAAAACAAAATTC
>DNTK01000458.1 GCA_003508755.1 Bacteroidales bacterium
ATAAATAGCTGGTTCCTTTTACTGAAGAAAAATTTGCGGCAATACTGGTCCCTTCAAAATTAGCTTTAATAGAGGAACTGACATGACTAAAAACCGGTGAATCTGGCTGGGTAAAATCAAATCTTCCGGTAAAAAGAACGTTGTTATGCTGTGCATGTAAAAGTTGACAAAAGATTAAAACCTGGAATAAGAGTATACTTATTTTATTCATACCTATAAATTAATAAAAAAACCTGGCATCTAAGTTAAATAGCTTGTTAAATAGACCAGGATGTCATTTTGGTACTTTTAAGGGGGTAATCTGTTGTCATGTATAGCAAACTAAGTGCTGAAGTAATTAAGGCATAAATAATTTAGATTAATTTGCTATTAACCAGCGTGTTTATTATGCTTATAAAGAATAGGCAATTATGGCCGAAATTTATTCATTTCACGCAATGAATGTGGCATTCATTATTTCATTTTCAGAATAATCGGATTATATTCTTTAGTCATAAAAAAAGCGGCTTCTTTAAATAGGAAGCCGCTTTTTTAAATATCTAATATATTGTTCTACCAGATTTTCACCCGTTGATCTACTGGTAAATAGAGCTTATCACCTTCCTGAACATTAAAGGCATCGTAAAAATAATCCACATTTACGAGTGGACCAAATGCTCTGTATTGACCAGGGCTATGAGGTCCGGTCTGAACTTGTGTGCGAAGATTTTCATCACGCATTTTTGTTCTCCAGATGGTACCCCAGGATAAGAAGAAGCGCTGTTCTTGTGTAAAACCGCCAATTTCTCCCGGCTTTTCGTTTGTTTCAAAATATTTCTGAAGACCATCGTAAGCAAGATTTACTCCGCCGAGGTCAGCAATGTTTTCGCCAAGTGTAAGTCTTCCCTGTATATGTAAGCCAGGTAATGCTTCGTAGGCATCCCACTGGGCAACCAGCTTATCTGCGCGATCATTGAAGCTTGCTTTATCTTCTTCAGTCCACCAGTTAACCATATTACCATCGGCATCAAATCGGCTACCCTGGTCGTCGAAACCGTGTGTTATTTCATGGCCAATGACTGCACCGATTCCACCAAAGTTAATGGCCGGATCTGCCCCATAATAGAAGAATGGAGGTTGAAGAATAGCTGCAGGAAATACAATTTCGTTATTTATTGGACTATAATAGGCATTCACAGTTTGAGGATTCATGTTCCATTCTTCCTTATCAACAGGTTCTCCAATCTTGGCCATGTCTTCCATATGCATAAATACCGAAGCATTAACCCGATTAGCAAAATAAGAATAGGCATCGCCTGAATTCTCAACAACAAGCGCGGAATAGTCTTTCCATTTATTCGGATACCCAATTTTTACCGTGAAATTAGCGAGCTTCTCATGAGCCATTTTCTTTGTATCATCGGTCATCCATTCAAGGGCGTCGATACGATCCTCTAAAGCCAATACAATAAACTTAACCATTTCTTCTGCTTCAGCTTTTGCTTCCGGAGGGAATACTTCATCAACATAAAGTTTTCCAAGAGCTTCGCCGAGAGCACCATTCGTAACACCTAAAACACGCTCCCAACGAGGCTTGTTTTCTGTAGTTCCTCTCAATACAGAGCCATAGAAATCAAAATCAGCCTGAACAACCTCAGCATTTAAATAAGGAGAAGCTCTGTTTATCAAGTGCCATTTTAGATACTCCTGAATGTCGGCCATTGAAGTATTTATAAGCACCTGTTCTACTTCTTTCATAAACTTGGGCTGCATAACAATTACTGTATCGGCAACTTCAGCACTGTTGTTGGCCAGGTAAGTATTCCAATCGATTGAAGGAGTT
This sequence comes from Bacteroidales bacterium, assembly GCA_003508755.1. Taxonomy (GTDB): domain Bacteria; phylum Bacteroidota; class Bacteroidia; order Bacteroidales; family UBA10428; genus UBA10428. Next base: position 1,823 of record DNTK01000458.1, read on the forward strand.
AACTCTTCCAGACCTTTTATATCCATTGGATTATAAAGGAGAGGAATATTACGACGTTCAATTGGTGTTAGTGATGCAAGTGCCAGTTGATATTCAATAGCATAAACAGCCTTTGCTTCGGCCATAAAGTCAGTTTTGCTATCGTCCATAAAAGCCAGCATGCGAGCCACATGGGCAATATATTGTTTTTGTATGGCAACAGATGCCGAATCTTCCTTGGTATAATAATCGCGGTTCGGGAGACCCAGGGCATTTGGTGCCAAATACAGGGCATTTATACTGCTGTTCATTAAATCGCCAAACACTCCCAGTCCAAAAAATCCTGGAAATCCGGCCACATGCATTTCTTCTAAAACAGATTGCATGGAAGCCACATCTTCAATGGCTTCAATTTTTTCCAGCCATGGTTTCAAGGGTTCTATTCCCCTTTCCTCGGCCAAAGCACTATCCATTCCCACAGCATAAAAATCAGCTGCTTTACGCTCATCAGAACCAGCAATATATTTTTTATTTCCAGCAGCCTTTTCAAGTACGGCAAGAACAGTTTCATTGTTGTTTTTTCTAAGTTCATTAAAACTGCCCCAGCGCCCTTCATCGGCGGGTATTTCAGTATTATCGTACCAGGCACCGTTAACAAAGCGGAAAAAGTCATCGCCTGGACTTACCGTAGTATCCATGTTACTTAAATCGAGTGTAACAACCTCTTTAGGCGTTTGAGTGCAATTACTCAATGCCAGAACCATTAGGGC
>DNTK01000292.1 GCA_003508755.1 Bacteroidales bacterium
ATTTAGTGAAACTGGGTGAATCAGAGCAAATAAAATCTGATGAAGAGCAGGAGCTAAAGCTCAAAAGAAAGGAGCTCGATGAAGCTAAAAAGAAGTTGAAACGAGCCAAAAAACCAGATTTAATGCTTATTGCCGAGAAAGAGTTTTCTTCGATTCAGAAAGAATACAATAAACAAGAAAAGGATTATCTTAAAGCTGCCGAAACTTACGAGACAGTTAAAGCCAGCACAACAAACGTATCAGAGCAAATAAAAATTTGCAAGAATTGCAAGCAAATAATCGAAGAATATGATGAATCATTGGCCCAACTTCGCGAGAAGCAGCGGGAGGTATTGGACTACAGGCACTTAATTGAATTGAGTTCCAGCGTGAAGGATCGCAGAAGAAATCAGCAAAAGCTTGAAAGGGCAGTTGTTGATGTAACTGCTTTGCAATTGAAGTTTCAGAAAATACGCGATCGAAAAGATTTGCTTCTATATACTGCCCATAAAGTTTTAAACACCAGCGACAGGATTAAAGCAGCCGAGCAGCAGGCAAGAAAAGAAATAGAGGAGCGAAAAAAGCTATACAACCTCTGTTCACTTGGCGAAGTTCTGTTTAAGCTTATTCCGGTTTTCGAATTTTTCGAGGATTTTAGTGGCTTATTGCCAAATAAAATCGATCTGGAAGATGTGTTAAATGAGCACGAACATGTGGAGGGATTCCAGGCAGCCAAGAATTTTTTAAGTCTTGCCGGACTAGACGGAGCTTTCTTCAGAGAAAAGAACCAACGCATCCTAAAACAGAGCATTGAAGCATTAAATACCGATGTTACTGTAAATTTTCAGGACTATTGGAGTCAGCAGGTTGGAAAAAACAGCAAAATAAAATTACACTTCGAACTGGAACATTATGATTATACAGTGCCGGAGAAAAAAGGTAAACCGTATATTGAGTTTTGGATAAAAGATAAGCAAAACAGATTATACCCAAAACAACGAAGCAGGGGAGTGCGCTGGTTTTTATCGTTTTACCTTGAGCTGAAGGCGGCTGAAGCAAAAAATATCGGCAATAGAGTGCTGCTGATCGATGAACCTGGTTTGAGCCTGCATGCGCGAGCTCAGGAAGATGTGCTAAAGGTTTTTGAAGATTTAAAAGAATCGATGCAGGTTATTTATTGCACGCATTCCCCACATCTTGTCAGAACAGATAAACTTTACAGGGTTCTGGCAGTGCAAAGGGCCGATGAAGAAGATGATAACAGCGAAAGTTTGGTTTTTGAACCTTCTCGCCTTACAGAAGCCAGTGCCGATACGCTTACGCCTGTTTACTCCTTAATGGGTATTAAACTAAGCAACAATCAAGTCATTCGGGAAAGCAATAACATTATATTGCCAGATACAATAACCTATTATTATCTTTTTTGGCTTTCAAAACTCATTCCTGAAGCCTCAAAAGTTAATTTTATTCCTTCTACAAACGAAAATACACTACCTTTACTCATTAATATTTTAACAGGATGGAATGTGAACTTCGGCGTGGTATTGCTGGGTTCCGAGAAGAATTCGCTGCTTGGTGAATTGAAAGAAACTTCACTGATTGACAATGATCAGGCTATAAAGAAAAAAATTTCGATATTTGATGAACTTGAACTCATCGAGGATGTTTTTTCTACCTTAGATTTTAAAAAATATGTCCTGGAGAAACGCGAAGGAATAACCGAAAAGAATTCGGACTATATATTAACAAATGGGTTGTCAAGAAAGATTCTTGCAACTAACTTTGTAAATAACTTTAGTAAAGAAAAGCTAAGTATGGAAAGCTTTGATGAAACTTCGAGAAAGAATATTCAGGAGTTATTCGATAAACTATTAGATTTGCTTTAAACTTAACTTACAGATGATGAAATCCAGCCCCAAAATAATGTTTAACAAACGCATGCTTGTACTTTTTATTACTATTTGCGTAGCGGGTACAACAATGGCACAATTCCCTGTTTTTAAGCGCGAGCAGCGCCTTACAAAACAAGCTACCGAATTGTTTCGTGAGAAGAAATACGTAAAAGCCATCGATAAGTACAAGGAAATTATTAGCCGGTACGACGGCAATCCCGACCTGTGGTATAACCTTGCTGTTTGTTACCAGGAGATTGGCCAACCAGATAGAGCTCAATTATATTATTCGCGCGTTTTAAAAGTAGATGACGAAGCTAATCCGATTGTACATCTTGCCTTAGGCAAAGTGCTTATGATGCAGGGTAAATATGAAGAAGCACGGGAGCAGTTTATTAAATATAACGATTTACTGGAGTACAACGACCAATTGGCCATGCGCTACATTGCCAGTATTGAAAATATCGACAGGTACTTTACGGACTCAACCTTTTTCCAGGAAGAATCATTGGCGATAAACTCGCCGGCATCAGATTTTGGTGCATCAACGCTCGATAACTCGTTTTATTTTTTATCGACGCGAGACAGAAAAAAGGATTTTTCGGAGAGGTACACATCAGATTTATATACGACACCTACTTCCGAAATAGAGGAAGATACCGAGCCAAAAAAGCTGCGGGGACCGGCTAATTCTCGCTTCGGAGAAGTTGGATATGCCATTGTACCCAAGCGAAACGAAATATACATTTGTCGTTTTCGGCCCGAGAAACAAGATCAATACACCCTTGGATATAGTCTGTACAAGGCATATATCGGTCATAATAATGATATTACACGGCCAGAAGAGGTAACCGTTGACAGATTTAAATTTGCCATTGCTTACCCCACCTTAAGTTCCAGCGGGAATCGCATTGTATTCTCTTCGGATGCACCCGGAGGCTATGGAGGATGGGATTTGTATACTGCCAAATACACCCGGAACGGATTTGAAGATATACAGAATCTTGGCGATAAGGTAAATTCGGCAGGCGATGAACTTTACGCCTTCTTGATGAACGATAGTATTCTTTTCTTTGCAACCGACGGTCATGGCGGCCTGGGAGGATTTGATGTTTATTCGAAGAACCTGAATAACGATGATGATTATGCCCGAAATATGGGTTATCCGGTTAATTCGCCAGCTAACGATTATGCGATTTATTTCGATTCAGGGCTAAGTGGTTATTTTACATCAAATCGCGAAGGTGGAAAAGGGGACGATGATATTTACCAATTT
>DNTK01000447.1 GCA_003508755.1 Bacteroidales bacterium
AGCGCACATGGCCCTTCGAATATAAAGCCTCCTGGTCGCCCAGGGATGTGATTGAAGAGTATACGCGGCCTGCACGGCTAAAGGAAAATGGCAAGGTTGTTATAAAACCAGCTTTAAGTGAAATGGAACTTGTCGATTTTAAAGAAGTTGGCACACTGGAGGAATGGAACAGTGATGGTTTGCGTTCATTGCTGGCTACAATGCCGCATATCCCTAACATGGTGGAGAAAACTTTACGCTACCCGGGCAGTATGGAGTTTATGAAAATGCTCCGGTATGCTGGGTTCTTTTCCGAAAAAGAAATTACTGTTGATGGCAAAAAAATAAAGCCTGTTGATGTTGCTGCAAAACTATTGTTGCCCGCATGGCAATTGGAAGAGGGAGAAGAGGAGTATACTGTTATGCGGGTAACTATTCAAGGTGTGAAAAACGCAAAAGCTCACAAGATAGTATACGATTTGTATGATACATACAGTCCTGAAACCAACACAAGTTCAATGGCCCGAACCACGGGATATACTTGCACAGGGGCTGCACAGCTGTTGCTGAGCGGAAGGTTTACCGGGAAAGGAATTATAGCCCCCGAGATGCTTGGTGCGAATGGTTCTTGCTTTCAATTTTTATTAAAGCACCTTAAAGAAAGAAATGTATTCTATAAACGTTCAGCTTCTGATGGATAATTCTCTGGTGGTATTGTAAAACTAAAGGTACTGCCAACTCCCTCTTCCGATTCTATATTAATTTCACCATGATTTTTTTGGACAAATTCCTTGCAAATAATTAAGCCTAGTCCTGTCCCTTTTTCGCCACCGGTACCAACGGTTTTTACTTTTTTATCAATCCTGAATAACTTTTTAAGGTTCTCGTCTGGTATCCCAACGCCTTCATCTCTTACGATAACTTCCTGGTAGTTTTTTATTTGTTTCGCTTCCAGGTAAACCTTTTTGCCAGTGGGGGTAAATTTTAGTGCATTGTTTAGTAAGTTTCGGACAACAGTATTGATCATTTCCCTATCGCCAAAGGCCATTATATCGTCGTTAAAATGTGCCTCCAGTTTTATTTTTTTCTTTTCGGCTGCTAGCGAATACAAATTATAATTTTCTTGCAGTACCTTCGATAAGTTAAAATTGGCAGGATTAAATTGTATGCGGTTGCTCTGCGCTCGCGACCAGGTAAGCAAATTCTCAAGCAGGTTATAGATATGTTTCATCGAATTGTGAATGCGCCCGATACTGTCTTTTCGTTCATCGTCTTCGAGTGAGTCGTAGCTATCTTTAAACATTTCGCTAATCGAGAGTAAACTTGTAAACGGATTCTTTAAATCGTGGGAAACTATAGAGAAGAATTTATCTTTTGTGGCGTTTATAACTTTTAAACTTGCCTCCGATTCTTTTAATTGCCTGTTGGCTCTCTTAATCCTTTCGTTTTTCTCTTCAAGCAGCTTGTAAGTTCTGAATTTAAGTAAATACCGGTACCCTGCAAAAATCAGCGCCATGGTAAGCATTACTTCGAACATAATAAACCACCATGTCTTATAAAACGGCGGGACTATTCGAATCTTTAATTCAGCAATCTTGTTGCTCCAATTGCCATTACTGAGCTGCGATTTTACCTTAAAAGCATAGTTGCCTGGTGAAAGATTGGCATAAGAAACATAATTTCTGTTTGTTGCATTTTGCCAGGTATCATCTAAGCCTTCCATCTTATAGGTATACTTAACGGCAGAGCTAAGCATATTTCCGAGATCGATAAACTCCAATGAGAATTGTCTAACTGAATAGTCGATAGTGAGTTCGTTTGTATAAGAAATATGTGTAGGCAATCCATACCCGGCTGAATCGGCCACAACCCGATGTCTTTCGGTTCGGTTTGCCGGAAGAATTTTTACCTCCTCTCCCAGAATTTCAAGGCGGTTAAAAACTATGTTTGATAGGTCGTCTGCTACACCTATAAATTCAGGATCAATGATATTTAAACCATATACGCCACCAAAATAGAGATTCCCTCCAGGTCCCTTATGGTAAGCACCTCCGTTGAACTCATTGCTTTGCAATCCATCAGTTACATCATAGTTTAAGGTTGAATGAGTTTCAGGATTAAACCGGCAAACGCCCAGGTTGGTACTCAGCCACAAATTTCCTTGTTCATCAGGCAGCACAGCGTAAATAACCTCGTTGGGCAATCCCTCATCGATACCAAAATGGGTAAACCGCCCGGTAGCCGGATTAAAACGATTAAGCTGGGAATTGGTCCCAATCCAAAGAATTCCTTCAGCATCCTCATGTATTGAGAACACAATATCATCGCTTATACCTATGGGGTCGTTCGAATTAAACCTGTAATTTGTAAATTCCTGCCTGGCAATATTGAATTTATTTAAGCCACCGCCATAGGTACCTATCCACAAATTGCCCTTATTGTCTTGGTGAATAGCTGAATAAACAAAATTGTGCGACAGACTTTTGGGATCTTCAGGATCATGCCGGTAGCGTTTAAATGACATGTTGCTTTTATCAAGTTTGCATAACCCATCCCGGGTTCCAATCCACAGCATGCCATTCTTATCTTCATAAATAGCCCTGACGGAGTTTCCAGGGATGCTGTTCGGATTGGAAGGATCGTACTTGTAATGAGTGAAGGTATTTGTCTTTTTGTTAAATCTGTTCAGGCCGCCACCATCCGTTCCAATCCAGATTATTCCGTCAGAATCTTCATAAATCTTACGAACGGAAGAATGAGAAAGTGACTGGGAATTTCCGGGCTCATGGTTAAAATGAAGATACCTGTTTTCGTGGGGCAACAATACGCTAATTCCATTGTCGTTGGATCCAACCCAAACCCTCCCCTCTCTATCTTCACAAATTGTCCAGACAAAATTACTTGCCAAAGTGTTGGAGGTCGTTGGATCAGTTTTTATGAGTTGAAATTTTTGTGCGTATGGATTAAAGACACTTATACCTGCACCAAAAGTACCCAACCAAATGCCGCCTGTTTGATCCTCGTAAATGCAATTAATCGAATTCTCCGAAAGACTTTCAGGATCGCATGGATTTGTCTTAAAATTTTCGATTTGTCCAGTGCTGTGATTTATTCTGTAAATACCCTCACCATGCGTGGTGTACCAGATATTATTAAATTTATCGAGCAAGAGGTTCGGCGCTTTAACAATAGCTAAGCTATGTGTGATTTGCGGAGTGAGTATTACTGGTTTAGTTCTTTGATCGGAATCAACTTTATAGAGGCCCCCGGGTGATGAAATCCAGATTTCTGAAGCTGGATCAAACAAAATTTGTTCGATACGTATTCCAGAGGTGCTGATGACTTTATGAACAGTTTGCTCATTTAAATTCTTTATGTCCGATAGTTGGAAATAATATAAACCATCAGCTGTTCCAATCCACACTGAATTTCCTTGCACGTTAACTGTTGATATATGCGGATTATCTGAAAGAATAATTTTCTTCGAGGTTTTTTGTGCCATATTCACCACGTATAATCCCAAAGAGGTAGTTGCTAAAAAAGTGTTTTCATTGAGTGGAGAAAGCTCTGAAACGGCAACCGCTTCAGGTATTCCATATCCTGAAAAGCGAGTAATATCACCTGCTTGCAAATTTATCTGATCGAGTCCCTTTAAAGTTCCAACTAAAAGTGCTTGCTCATTTATTTGCATGAGGCATAGCACCGTATCGTTGCTTAACCGGGACGAATTTGCTGATTTTCTTGAATATTGCTTAAATTGTTCGGTAACCGGATCAAAACGAGTTAGCCCTCCGCGACTTCCGAACCATAATTTTTTGTGGGCATCTTCATAAATTATTTCAACCCATTTATAAGATATGGTATTTTTATTATCAGCGGATGCTCTGTAAACCTTAAAGTTTTTGCCGTCGAATTTATTTAAGCCATCTTCTGTACCAAACCACATGTAGCCCTTGCTATCCTGGTATATACAATAAACAGAACTTAGTGAGAGACCATCGTTTATTGTCAGGCGTTTAAACCTCATGTCTGAATAACTGCCGGTGGCCGCAGTCAGAAAAATGTATAGAAAAACTGCTGTAATAACATATTTAACAAAGTCTATACCATGCATATATATCCGTCTCAAATAAGTATTCAAGGTACTTAACTTTATGGCTATAGTCAAGGTATTCATTTTATTTTGTAAAGAAAAACTCACTTAACCGATATTAAAAAAACAAAAAAACCACCTGATTATACCAGGTGGCTTTAATTATTGCTGCCTAATTAATTTTAAAACAATACTTTATAATCCCATGGAGCAAGGGAGATTTTCTCTCCTGCATTAAGAATGAATGTCTCATCAGTAAAAAAGTCTTTGTAGGCTCCTGCCATGCCTTCTGGCAATACAATACTTTTTTCATCACCCGACAAATTAAGCAAAACAACAGCTTCGTCATCCGCATTTACACGCTTAAAGGCAAAAACATTTGTGTCGGATAATTCCAGTATCTCCATGTCTCCGCCAGAAGCACCATTCCAGAATACCTCGTTTTCTTTCTTAAGTTCAGCTAATGACTTGTAAAAAGGTACATATTCTTCATTCGACCAGTCAACCTCATCTTTCTCAAAAAACTCAAGGCGCTTCGAGTTACCTGCTTCTTGTCCGGTATAAATAAGTGGCATGCCAGGTATGGTATAACTCATTACTGCAAATGTTTTTACTCCATCGCCCAATCGCTCAAAAACAGTTCCATTCCAGGAGTTTTCATCGTGGTTGGTAATAAAGTTCATACGGTAAACGCTTTTTGGGAAAATGGTATCGTATCGCTCATAATAGTGTACCAGCTCCTTAACACTTTCTTCACCTTTTGCAATCTGGTTCATAATATGGTGCATGTGCCAGGCATAATTCATATCAAAAGCACTGTTCATAAGATCATAAGTATGCTCATCTTCCGCAAGCATAAAAACCGGCTTTATTTCATCCAGTGCAATCCGGGCTTTGTTCCAAAACTTTGTAGGAACCATTCCGGCCACATCACAGCGGTAACCATCAATATCAGCTTCCTCAACCCAGTATTCTAGTGCATCAATCATTCCTTCATGAAGCTCTTCATTATCGTAATTTAGCTGACACACATCTGTCCAATCGGCAGGATAATACATGTTCCCCAAAGAATCTTTTGCATACCAATCGGGGTTTTCATTAATCCAGTCATGGTCCCAGGCGGTATGATTCGCTACCCAATCGATAATCACATACATGCCATTCAGGTGAGCTTCTTCTACCAAAGTTTTAAAATCATCCAGTGTGCCAAAATCAGGGTTTACACCCTTGTAGTTCTTTACTGAATAATAACTTCCGAGTGTTCCCTTTCTGTTTTTTTCGCCGATGGGGTGTATGGGCATAATCCAAAGTATATCCACTCCCAAATCTTTTAATCTGGCAATATGTGGCTTAAACGCAGTAAATGTGCCCTCAGGAGTAAATTGCCTGATATTCACTTCATAAATAATGGCATCCTCCGCCCATTCTACTGTTTCAACGGTTCTCTGAACAGTGGTTTTTGTCGCTTCAGCCTGCTCGGTAGATTGAGAGGTACAAGCAAAAAATACGACTGCCAGCAATACATACAATACATTCTTCATAGTTTGTAAATTATAATAATTATTCAATCTTTTTAAAAATAAACAGTACACCTTAAAATCAAAACTAATCGTGTTATTTCTTAAGCTCTAATATCATTGGTGTATGCGCATGAAGCTTTAAAGCTTTGCCAAGCTCGATCTCTTTCCCTGATAATACTTCATAGGCTTTGGTATGGCCACTAAAGAGTTCGTTGTAGCGTTCAAGCTCCAGGTTGTAGGATTTATTGTTCCTGTTTAAGATAACAACCACGGTCTCATCGTCGTTAAAGCGAGCATATACATAGGTATGGTCCTGGGGTATAAAGTGTTTATATTTTCCAGAATGGATTACTGATTTTTCTTTTCGCCAATTAAGCAATTTTTTTGTGAATGCTTGTGCTTCCAGCTCTTGCTTTGAAAGTCCCTGACCGGTAAAAGCATTCTTTTTATCCCCGTTCCATCCACCAGGATAATCCCTTCTCCATGAGCCATGATCTTTATAGGGGCGTGCATCCATCATTATTTCTGTGCCATAATAAATCTGCGGAATTCCACGGGTTGTGGCAATAAATGTCATAATCTGTTTAAACTTATCCATATCGCCATCAATAGTTGTAGCTAACCGTTGGAGATCATGGTTGTCGGGAAAGATAAGAAGATTTTGAGGATTCGGATACAGGTAATCCTGTGTGAGGGTAAAGTAGATTCTCGACACCCCTTCCTGCCATCCGTCTGGTTCGTTAAATGCCTGGCGTATCGCCTCATAAACAGGAAAGTCGGTAACCGATTTTATATGTGAGTTATATCCGTCTGGTGTATTAGCATTGGCTTGCCAATAAGCTGTATGTACCGGAAAATTTAACCACGACTCTGCCACAACAGAAAAATTAGGGTATATCTCTTTAATGGTTTTTGCCCATTCGGCCATTGCATTTTTCTCAGGATATGGATAGGTGTCCATTCTGATTCCTTGCAGTCCAGCATATTCAATCCACCAAATACTGTTTTGAGTAAGATACTTAAGCATATGCGGATTGCGTTGGTTCAAATCGGCCATAGTGCGATCGAACCACCCACGTTCCATTTTATTTTTATCGAAATCGCTGGCATAGCCATCATTGTTTACTTCACCATGATAATTACTGCGGGTAAACTCAGGCCAAATGTTTATCCAGTCGTCCATAGGCATATCCTTAACCCAATAGGTTTCAGTTCCAGCATGGTTAAAAACCATGTCTTGAATTAGTTTCATGCCTCTGTTTTGCATTTCTTCAGAAAGTTTCAAATATGCTTCGTTTCCACCATAACGGGCATCAACATGATAAAAATCGGTTATTGCATAACCATGGTATGATGCTCGTGGCATATTGTTTTCCAGCACCGGATTAATCCATATTGCTGTATAACCTAAATCTTGAATATAATCCAGGTGATCAATTATACCCTGAATATCGCCCCCATGGCGGCCCTGTGATTTTTCCCTGTTTGCCTTCTCAAGCATGCCCTCAATGTTATCATTCTCAGGAATGCTGTTAGCAAACCGGTCGGGCATCAATAAATACATTACATCAGAACTATTAAATCCTTCCACCTCACGAGCTCCTTCCTTGCGGGTCTTGAGTTCATACCAATAGGTGATTGTTTTTCCTGCATCATTACGAAAAGAAATTTCAAAGCCAACCTGAGCGGCCTCTCCAATGGTCACATCAAGAAAAACATAGTTCTTATTGGCTGGTTTAATGGTGTTATTAAGCTGAACAGTGGGACTCAGAATTGTAGCATTAAAGTCTTGAATATCTTCGGCATATACCAAGATTTCGATATTATGATATTCCATTTTCTCCCACCAGAAGGGTGGTTCCACTTTTAAGGAATCGGAAGCAAATGAGTTGATTACTATAGTAAAGCACAGGGACAGAACTATCCCAAAAATAAAGATGCCTTTTTTCACAGCAGTTGGATTTTTTTATTAAATACTTAATTATAAAGTTAATAAAGAAATTGAATTGGAGAAGATAAAAAAACCGGTTCGCGACAAACGAACCGGTTTCAAGTATATAAGTGTATTTAGGTGTGCTAAATGCAATTAGCTCATTTAGTTGCTTCGATGCTTGCTCCCCCGGCAATTTCATAATCCTTTCCGTAAAGAATTACTCTTGCAGGAACATCTGTTTCATTTGAGATAACACATTTCGAAGCATCGGCATGTACTTTGAGCTGACTACCGCGCCAAAGCACTTTAAAAGAAAATGATTTCCATTCTTTTGGCAACTGAGGATTAAGAATCAATTGCTCGTTTATTACACGCTTTCCTCCAAAACCCTCAACAACCGACATCCATGTACCTGCCATTGATGTAATATGAAGTCCTTCGTGTGCCTCGTGATTGTAGTCATCGATATCCAGACGCGAAGTGCGGTGGTACAATTCATATGCTTTTTCCATGTTGTTAATACGTGCAGCAAGTACGACGTGAACACATGGCGAAAGAGAAGATTCATGCACGGTACGTTCTTCGTAAAACTTGAAGTTTTTCGCAATTGTTTCGGTATCGTAGTTTTCTTCAAACAAGTAAATACCCTGCAAAGTGTCGGCCTGCTTAATAAAGCATGAACGAAGAATTCTATCCCACGACCAGTATTGGTTAATCGGACGTTGAGCCGGATCCAGTTTGTCAACTGTGATTTGCTCCTTATCCATATAGCTATCCTGCTGACCAAAAACACCCTCGCTTTCGATAAATGGGAAATGCATGTTTTCACAAATATCTTTCCAGCGTGTGGTTTCGTCGGCGTTGAAATTTGTTTTGCCAACAATACGATCATAATCTGCAGCTTTGTTGGCTTTTACCCAATCCAGCGCTTCCATGGTATAGTTCATACACCAAACTGCAATGGTATTGGTATACCAATTGTTGTTGATGTTGTTTTCGTATTCGTTTGGACCAGTTACACCAAGCATTACATATTTGCCCTTTTCTTCTGAGAAAGTAATGCGCTGACTCCAGAATCGAGAAATGCCAAGAAGCACTTCCAGTCCTGCCTCGGCAAGGTAAGGGTAATCCTGTGTATGACGAATATAGTTGTATACTGCAAAAGCTATAGCACCGTTACGGTGTATCTCTTCAAAGGTAATTTCCCATTCGTTATGGCATTCTTCACCATTCATGGTTACCATGGGATAAAGTGCCGCGCCATCGGTAAATCCAAGTTTACCGGCATTTTCGATAGCGCGCTCCAGGTGCTTGTAGCGGTAAAGAAGCAATTGCTTCGAAACTTTTGGCTCTGCTGTGGCTAAATAAAAAGGCAAACAATAGGCCTCCGTATCCCAATAAGAAGCTCCGCCGTATTTTTCACCGGTAAACCCTTTAGGACCAATATTTAGTCTTGAATCCTCGCCTGTGTATGTTTGGTTAAGGTGGAAGATGTTGAAACGAATACCTTGCTGCGCTTCATCATCGCCTTCGATTATAATATCAGAGTGTTCCCAGATTGCTGCCCATTTAGCTACATGTGCCTCAAGCATGGTCTCAAAACCGGTTGCCATAGCACCGTTTACTGCTTTCTTGGCGTTCTCAAGAATTTCTTCTTTTTTATGATTTAAGGATGAAAGCACGGCAACATATTTAAAAATATCCAGTACTTGTCCTTTGCCAACTTTTACTTTGTATGCAGATTCAACATATCCTTCTTTAGAGCTATCGGCGGCAGCAGCCTCTGTGGAGGAACCATTTAAAAACGATTGGGTAGTCATGGCAGTTGCTACCTCAAATTCGGTTTTATTTGTTCGCGCAACAACAACACCTAAGCCACTGTTCACCTCATGATCGATTTGTGTCCAGAAGGCATCATCCCAGTTTGAGTCTTCGTTAACCACATTACCATCCACATAAGGGGTAAAAACAATCTCGAAATCACCATTAAGCGGAGTAATGCTGTATTTAATCACGCCTGTTTCAGGAGCAGCCATGCTTAAAAAACGAATGGCTGAAACCTGCACTTGCTTTCCAGAAGGCAGCTCGGCAGAGAATTCTCGACTGAGTGTTCCTTCCTGCATGTTAAGTACGCGTTTAAATGTGCTTACTTTTGCTGTGGCAAGGTCAAGTGTTTCACCATCGATTTTAACATCGATACCTGTAAAATTGGCCGAGTTAAGCACCTTAGCGAAATATTCCGGGTAACCGTTTTTCCACCAACCTACTTTAGTTTTGTCTGGATAGTAAACCCCGGCAACATATGTGCCTTGCAGTGTTTTTCCGCTATATGCTTCTTCGAAATTGGCACGCTGGCCGAAGTTTCCATTACCAATACTGAATATACTTTCCGAAGACTGGTGATGTTCTTGTGAGAACTTATCTTCGACGATTAACCATGGATCTGTTTTAAGATACTTTATCATTGTTGTGAGATTTATTCTAGTTCAACTTATTTACTAATGATTCGAATGTTACGCCATCGAAACCAGGCATAACATAGTCAGCGCCTTTTAGATTTTCTGCAGTACCAATTCCAATACATGGCATGCCGCCATTTTTGGCTGCCTCTACACCAGCCTGAGCATCTTCAAAGACGACACACTCTTCTGGTTGAAGGCCAAGTTCATCAGCTCCTTTAAGGAAAACCTCAGGATCTGGTTTTGCTTTGGAGACTTTCGTTCCGTCAATAATAGCATCGAAATAACCTGTAAGATTTAGGCCATCGAGAATAAGCTTGGCGTTTTTACTGGCCGAGCCCAATGCTATTTTAATTCCTTTGTCATTAAGCTCATCAAGGAACTTACTAACGCCCGGAAGGATTTCTTCCGGTTTCAGCTTAACAATATATTCTACATACCATTCATTTTTTTTGGTAGCAAGTTGTTCTTGTTCTTCGGCGGTCTTTTTTACACCGCCCAGCTCGAGTAAAATCTCTAACGAACGTACCCGGCTCACTCCTTTTAGCTGTTCGTTATCCTCCTCGGTAAAGTCGAAACCCATTTCATTGGCCAGGCGTTTCCAAGCCAGATAATGGTATTTGGCAGTATCGACAATTACACCATCTAAATCGAAAATACAAGCTTTAATATTCATCTTTTTATCTGTTAATCCCTTTAAAATTGCGAACCCTTGTGGGTTATAAAGCTTAAAAACACATAATCGACGAGAATTATGTGCTTTTAAGAAATATTAGTTCATCGCAGCAACTCCTGCGCTTCATTCATTTATTCCGGTATGGTTTCTCCTTCAACCATGGCTTCCTGAACATTTACAGCTTCGCCCTGGTCTTTCACAAAGAAGACCATAAAGGCACCAATCAGCATAACTACTCCCGCAAAAACAAGGATGAAGATACCCTGACCACCAAAGAAGTTACGGAGAATTGGACCTCCAAATACTCCACTCAAAATCTGAGGAACTACCACTGTTAAATTGAATAATCCCATGTAAATACCCATGCGTTTTGCAGGTAAGGATCCGGAAAGAATAGCATAGGGCATGGCTAATATGCCGGCCCAGGCAACACCAATTCCAACCATTGATACTAATAGCATATAATGATTGGTAAAAACGTATGTCGACAAGTAACCTAATCCACCCAAAAACAGTGATAAAGAGTAAACAGTTTTTCTGCTGGTAAGCTTAATTAGTTTAGGCATAATTATTGAGAAAAGAGCAGCTACCAAGCTATACATAGCAAAACACATACCTACCCAGTTTCCTGCTTCATCAAATGCACGTCGGATATCCATATTGGTTTCATGCTCGGCATTAAAATCAAGTGGAACACCAAAATAGTGTTGCGAAATAGCCGTGGTTGAATATACCCACATCAAAAACAATGGAAACCACGAAAACAGTTGCACCAGTGAAAGTTGTTGCATGGTTTTGGGCATATTGAATAATAGTTTCCAAAAACTTTCTTTCTGAGCCTTGTCTTCTTCAGTGATGTTGTTATAGGCTTCAAATTCTTTGGGTGGATGTTCTTTTGTTTTAAGCACTGTAACGAGAACACTAAGCAGTAGCAGCGACCCCCCAATATAAAAGGACCATATCACAGAAGGTGCTACTTTGCCAGCTTCTGCTTCGTTGGCAATTCCACCGGCCGTTAAAATAAACGGTAAAGCTGAGCCAATTACCGCACCTACATTAATGAGGAAACTCTGAACAGAATAGCCAAGATTTCGCTGTTCGTCAGGAGTCATATCAGCCACTAATGCACGGAATGGCTGGAAGGTAACGTTAAACGAACCATCCATAAGCGCCAGCATAATAACGCCAAATGCTAAGGCCCCTGCACCGCCTGCCTTCATAATTAATGGTGCATTGGGCATAAAGAACATGGCGACCATTGAAACAAGTGCTCCAAAGAAGATATAAGGAGATCGACGCCCCATTTTTGTCCAGGTTTTATCACTTGCTGCCCCAACAACAGGCTGCACAATTAAACCCATTATAGGTGCCACTAACCAAAAGAAAGATAGGTTATGCGGGTCTGCTCCTAAACTTGTTAATATTCTACTGGCATTGGCATTTTGAAGTGCAAATCCAAATTGCACACCTAAAAATCCAAAGCTAAGATTCCATATTTGCCAAAACGACAATTTTGGTTTTTTGCTCATATCTGTACGGATTAAATTTCAGTATTTGCCTCTTGTTTCTTGAGGCTAAAAATATCTGGCGAATCTATAAAATTGAAACCACAAAAGGTAGTATTTAGTCGTGAAAATGGCCTATTTGCCCTGCAAGGGTTGTCGCAAACGTTTGCGGAGAATGATCGTTTTACCCATTTTTATTCTGGAAGCACTTTAAATTACTAATAAATGATGTTGAAATCGGGGTGCTCAATTTAGAATGAAGTTAAATAACCGGTGTTTTTATTGTTTTTCGAATAACAATAGGGATCTCGTATGGTGAAAGCCGCTTGGTGTAAGTGGTAAAATATCTTTTCGCAAACGTTTGAGGAGGTTTTCTGGGTTACTATTATAAATCTGATGCAGCAGGTGATTTTCTGTATCGTCTCTTAAAATAAATACCATTAAATAATTATCAATGAAAACAACAAAGAACCTTGGAAAACTAGCGTGGATTCTAATCCTAATCTTTTCTTTAACCTCTCTTCAGGTGCACGGCCAGAAAGAAGATACCCGAAATCTTAAAAACTTTGAAAAAATCAGTTTTAGTATTTCCGGCGATTTGTTTATTGAGCAGGGACCAAACTACTCCTTAAAACTTGTGGGCGACCAAAAGGACCTGGAGCGTATTATCACCGAAGTAAAAAACGATGTGCTGATAATAAAAACGAAAAGCTATACCCGCTCCTTTAACGA
>DNTK01000241.1 GCA_003508755.1 Bacteroidales bacterium
AATGAATATTGGCCTGGTCCAGACCCCAAAGTTCATAAGCTCCCTGATCAATACGTCCAAATCTGTGCGAGATCCGGAATTCAAGTTCTTTTTTAGCTGTTTGCTCGATAGAATGTCCGTTAATGATTCTGCTAGCTTTAAATGTAGCAAACGCATAAGTAGTTGATTCGCTTAGCATTTGATCCAGCAGTGCATCCGGATCGTCTTGCGAAAAAAGGCTTGCATGCAAACAAAGAAGACATGCAAAAGCGGTAATAATAGGTCGTGTAGTCATTGGATTTGCTTAATCGTTTGGTGTTCCATTATTTACCCATTTTTCTATTTTAGCAATAGTACAATCATCCATTTTACCACTTTTGGGCATAGGTGACCAACCGGGCTCATATTTGATACTTCCCAAAAGAGAACCATTGTCTGCAGAGGCTTTTACATCAGCATGTGTCTCCAAATCAATACCGCTGGAGTTGCCTGCAAAATGGCATCCATTGCAATTCCTGTCAAGAATGGGTTTAATTGTCTGTGAATAGGATACATTAAGGGTGTCGCATACTACATCGCTGTAGTATTCCTCGAGGTTATCATAGCTGCATGACTTAAAAACAAGGAATAGCATACTTATAATTCCCAGAAAAATTAATGTTTTATCCCGCCAAAATGGTTTCATAAATAGATGGCTTTTGAATCTGATAAGAACTGTTTGTTACTAAGTTATGGAATAAGTGACGAAAAAAACCATTAATACCCAAGATAAAATGCACTATTTTTCCGGGTGAGGCAGTAACTAATATACTCCTTAAAACCATATATATCTTCTGCAAGAACCAAAAGCCAGGATAAGCCGCTTTTAGAATTTTTTTCATGAACCAACACTGATGCCGGGTTGGAAATTTTTTTCGATCACAGCATTTGTATCGTATACCTCTTTTATCGAACCAAAAAACCTTCTTATAAACAAGATCTATGCTCTGTTCTTTTGAGCATTATGAAAAATCCAAGGTAAGGTTTAACCGAATTAACTCTTTTGACCTCAAGTAGAAAATAAAAACAAAGCTTTTATATCATATTTACTGCTAAAAGCCATTAGCCTGTTGCTTTAACTAAAGCGCAACACTTAAAATGTCTTTAATTTTGAATTATACAACCAATTTCCATAAATGCTGGTTGGGTTAAAAATTAAACCCCATCATAAAGTAGTGTGCCCTCTCATTTAAGGCGCTTCCCTCGCCAGAATCATTTAAATTAGTAAGTCCGTGTTTATAAACATACCCTATGTGAATATCTCCTACTTCGGTTCCAAAACCAAAATTTAAGCCATAACCTACCTGCTTAAGGTCCTTGTCAAAGGTAAGATCCTCACTTCCAATTTTTCCGTTGAAGCGATAGGTATAGTACCCTCCGGTAAAGGTATAAAAACGCACATAGCCACGATCAGGAGTTCCAAGTACCAGGTTAACAGGAACTGAAAAAGCATGTGTTCTCAGATTTCCAGCGGCACTCTGGCTTCCTTCTGTCTGGTAGAGCAACTCTGGTTGAATAGAGAGCAGACTACTAAGCTTAATGCGGGAGAATAAACCCATTTGTGCGGCCACAACTGTTTTTGCCTTAAAATACTCATCGGTATAGTTATGAAAACTACTTCCTAAGTTTGCACGTAATCCTAAGGTGAACGTTTTTCCTTCTTTTACAGGCATGTTCGACTGCCTTTTGAGCTTATTGTTAGGCTCAAGGGTTTCGGCATTTGCTGCATTTGTCGTTAATATTGAAGCAAATTCTACAATTTCTGCCATACCTTCATAATCGAGTAAATCACTATCATCTTCGGGTTTGTGATAAGGCGAATTTGTTCCGGTAAAGAAGTGGACTGCCGGAATGCCCCTCTCTCCAAAATGTTTTGTATCTGTTCGTTGTTCGATGACTGCATTTACTTTTTTAACTGAGATATTCTTTTTTTTCAAGGTAGTTTCCAGTAAATCGGATCCATTTGCAAGCGATAGCAATCCCTTTAGGTTTAAACCTTTATTTGCCTCGTACATACCAATCATGTCGAGACTAAACATCAGTCTTATATTGTCAGAGATTAATACACTATCCATTAATATCCTTCTTGATCCGACAAGTCCGATTTCCTCAGCATCGAAGGCAACAAAGATTATACTGCGTTTCAGAGGAATTTCCTGGCCTGACAGAAATTTCGCGATTTCTATAATTCCTGCAGTACCAGAAGCATTATCATCGGCTCCATTGTAAATGACTTTTTGACCGTTAGTGATTTTATATCCCAAATGATCGTAATGGGCTCCCACAACAATGTATTCCTTTTTTAAAACTGGATCAACACCTTCCAAAATACCAACCAGGTTTACACCTTTTACACGCGCCAGATTTACTTTAAAACTGAATTCATGTTCAAAGCTTCCTTGATAGGGTTTTAATCCGCCTTCCTTAAAATTTTCTATAATATATTCGCGTACCAGGGGCAAAGTACTATTTCCTATACCCCTGCCTTCGAGCGAATCAGAAGCCAAAACTTCAACATGTTGTTCTAAATTTTCAGACAATGACTTTGTCTGAGCAAAAAGTGGCTGAATGAATAGCGTAATTACTAGTGGTATTAAACAGATGGTTTTCATTATTCGGTTATTAATACAGATTAAAAAATGACGAATTGCAGATAAAAATTTCAATAAAAATAACAGAAACAACAGATGACCAAAAAAACAATTACTCACTACAAATATCTAAGCAGCATTTCCTGCAATTGTTCCTTCTTTACAGGTTTGGCCAGGTAATCGTCGCAACCTGCTTCCAGCGCCTTTTCTTTATCCCCTGCCAGGGCATAGGCTGTTATGGC
>DNTK01000416.1 GCA_003508755.1 Bacteroidales bacterium
AGTTGAATGTCCTGTTGATTATCGATTAAATATTCATTGTATTCTCTCAGATGAATTGTCAATTCAAGAACTATCTGATTTTAAGTCCGAATTATACATCCGATCTATCAATAAAAAACTCTCAAATGATGCCTTGATACAATTTGCCAAAAGCCTAGATGATAGTAAAGCCGAAAAACATGGATTTACTTCTCCTAATTCAATGATAGATGAAAAATTGTTACAACTCGGCTCACAGACTGCTGAAATTACAAAGGAATCGCTTCAAAATGCATTTGACCAAATACCTCAAGATACTGGCTTCATAATACTTCCATATGATACATCAGATGGCTTACTCAAATTAAATTGGGAAGAACATCCACATGATGATAATTTTTTCATGCAGAGTGCTCACATTTTCGAGACTCGTGAGCAAAAGAACATTGATTTAATCAGTGGAAGGAAAACACCAGAAAATGAAAGTTTTTTCGAAAACTTTTATAAAACACTTGGTAATAAGGCAAAACCGTGCGTATCTGGAAGTGATGCTCATAAATACTCTGACTACGCAAAATTCCCATCAAATCGAATTACTTGGATAAAATCAAATCCAACATTTGAGGGATTAAAACAAATCCTATATGAGCCAACGGAGAGAGTGTTAATTCAAGAAACGAACCCCGACTTTAATTTCGATAAACCCTTATTCACATCAATTAAGATTGATGATGAACTAAAAGTTCTTAAAGATGGAAATTCTCATTTATATTTTGAGGAATCAGAGATACCAATTAATCGTAATCTAATATCGATAATTGGAGGAAGAGGTCAGGGAAAATCAATGTTAATCAATTATCTGGGATTTGGACTAAAAAAAGAGATTCCTCAAAAATTAAAGGAGAAAATAAATTTAAGTGATTCTTTTAAAATTGGTTGGCAACAAAGCTTTGATTCAGAAAACAAAATTTTCGAGCTTAATCAGCAAACAGATATCCCATTTACTTTTATATTTCAAAGTAAGGTAAAAGATATTGCTGATAATGAAGAATCTTTGAAGCAAGAGATTTTGGAAATGTTGATTGGAGCAGGATTTGAAAAGCCGAAAAGCAAATATGATGAGATTGAAATAAAAGAGAAACTTCAAGAGTATTGGAATATCAGAGAATGGTTAGAGAAAAAAGATGACGATGATAATTCAATTAATACAGCTCGATATGTTCAATCTAAAATTGATGATGTCCAAGGAATTATAAACTTAACAACAGAAGGTAGTAATAAAGACCTATTAGCAAAGTATGTAACCAATATTAGTAGTGTAAAAACAATTAAAGTTGAGTTAAAAAGTCTGCGTGATTTGCGAGAGGATATTATAGAATATAGAGATACAATCAATGCCAAAATAAAAGAAATAGAAGGTGTAACACTTATTGATACAGAAACTCAGCAGAAAGAAATAGTATCAATTTATAGGGAAAAACTAAAAAAGGTTTATATCCTACAAAGCGAAAACGAGAAAATAAAGGAGGAAAACTTTAAAGATTATAAAGGTGATTTGTCTCAACTGCTCTCAAATCTGACAAATTATCAAAAAGAAATTTCTGAGTTTGAGGAAAAGCTGAAGTATATTGAATCACGGAATAAGGAGTTTAAGCAAATCAAAGAACAAATTAATGAAGTAATTAAATACCAAAAACAAATTTTACTTAAGGAAGCTATTGCTATAACGGACACATGGAAGAATAAGATCTTTGATAACAAAGAAAGGCGTCAAATTGAAAATCAAATAATAAAGAAAATCTTAGCAGATAGGAATATTAAGATAGAAGGTACAATTTTCTTTAATGGAAGTCAGTTTTTGCATTCTTTAGACAAATATATTGATGGTCGAACATTAAGGTCAAAAAACATTGAAAACGTATATAAGTTACTTGAGATAAACGGAGACAATGCTTCTCAGGATGTGTTAGATATTACAATTGATAAGATTGAAAAAATTCGAAGTACAAATCCGTCATCATTTTATGATGGAATTGAATATGATATCTTAAAAGTTTTTTTAGAACCAGAGTTCAGAGCAAAATATATGAATGTGTTCCCTAGCATAACAATTGATGGCAAAGAGCTAAACGATATTTCAGCTGGACAAAAAGGTACTGTTTATCTATGTTTAAAATTAGCTACTCAATTATTTACTGGCCCGATAGTTTTTGATCAACCAGAAGATGACTTAGATAATGACTTTATAACAAATCAACTTATTGATTTATTCAAAGAAATCAAACAGTTTAGGCAAGTGATTATCGTTTCGCATAATGCTAACCTTGTTGTAAATTCGGATTCAGAGCAAATCATAATAGCTTTCAATCACAATGAAAAACTATCTTACAAGAGTGGTTCGCTTGAGGATAGTGAAATAAATAAAGAAATTTGTAGAATACTTGAAGGTGGAGAAAAAGCCTTTGAGAAGCGTCGAAATAAATATAGATATGTAAAATAATGCCAACGTATGTCAAGCACATTGTCTGGTCGCACAGTCATCGCACGACCAAAACCAGCCAAAGAGCTTGCCTGCCTTGCGCACTGACAGACAATAATAATGCACGAAACGCTAACAAAATGTATAAAACATAGCGCGGAGATGCTTGATATTAAATGTAATACACTAAATATAACTGGTCGCGGTTTGATAGCTTGGAGCGCTGAATTGCGCTACGTTTCATACACAGACCGTTGTATGCAAGTGTGTCAGAGCGAAATTTAAGCTTTGATATTTTGACTCTTTGAATAAACAGACAAGAAAATATTGTTAGGCTCTTTGAAGATAGTTCGGTGCTAAATTGATGGGAATTTATTTTGTTTTTTTCTTCCTCCCCCCTGCACAAAAAAAAGAAGCCACCCCACAAACAGCACATTTGCAAATCGCACCAGCCAACGCACGGCCAAAATTTACAAAAGAGCTGTTTCTTCCCACGCTGAGAAAGTTGATAAATAATTTCAAATTAATAACACAATAGTGTAAATTTGACGTTTTAGGGTCAAATGCAAAAAGATAAAACGGAAAAATGACAAGTTTCGGTGATTTTATAAGACAAGAAAGAGAAAAACGAGGATGGACTCAAACTGATTTTGGGGCTAAACTTAGTATCAATATGGGTAAAATCAGCCGCATTGAGAACGATAAGGAGTTATTTACCCAAGCGAAACTTGATAAACTTTCAGATGTATTCGGAATTGATATTGACTTAATAAAAGAATACTATTTCGGAGATAAATTTGCCAAAGAAGCCTATAAAAATGGATGTTCTGATAAAACTTTTGCCGTAGCAGAGCAAACAACTCAATATTTCAGAACTAAAAACACCAAACAAGGAAAAATTAAATTCTAATATAATATGAAACAGAAAAAGCTCATACAGGCATTAGGATTTAAACCTAAAGAAAATACATCAGGAATATTTCATAAGACATATTCTAAATGCGATAATTATGCTGTCGAAATTGATTTCGAGAATGAGAATTTCAATTTTGGCGATAAAATAAAAGCAGAAAGCAAAACTACACAGAACTTCTCGCAAGCAGAAAATTGGGTAGTTGTAGAATGCGTTGATAGATTACTAGAAAAAGGATACAAACCCGAAAACATTGTTTTAGAAAAGACTTGGAAAACAGGTCATGGCACTAGTGGGCGTTTAGATATTTTAGTGAATCGAGACGATAGTAGCGCTTACTTAATGATTGAATGTAAAACTTGGGGTTCCGAGTTTGATAAAGAGTTCAAGAACTTAGAGAAAAACGGAGGTCAACTTTTTACATATTTCCAACAAGATAAGGATGCTGATATTATTATGCTCTATGCTTCCGAATTAGATGGGAAAGACATAAAGTATAGAAATACAATCGTAAAAATTGAGGATGATTACCGACAAGCTGGAAATGTAAAAGATTTCTTTGAGCGTTGGAATAAACTTCCTAAATCTAACGGTGTATTTGACAATTGGGTAACTCCTTACGAATTCCAGAGTAAAGCATTAACAAAAAACGATTTAAAGGTTCTAAAACAAGAGGATAGTAGCTTTATCTTCAATAGGTTCTTAGAAATTCTTAGACATAATGTCGTTTCCGATAAGCCAAATGCGTTTAATAAAATCTTCACACTCTTTCTATGCAAAATTGTAGATGAGAATAGAAATGATGATGACCAATTACATTTTCAGTGGTTAGAAGGAGAAGATACGCATATCTCATTTCAAAAAAGACTAACAGACCTCTATAATAGAGGAATGCTAGAACTCTTAGAAAAGAAAGTAACCGATGTAAGCGACACCGAATTCGATAAACAATTCTTACAGGTTGAAGAGCAGTACAAGGATAAATTTAAAGAAATATTAACCGAAATACGGCTAAAAAAGAATAATGAATTTGCCATTAAAGAAGTGTATGATGATATTTCGTTCGAAGAGAATGCAAAGGTTGTAAAAGAGGTTGTAGAACTACTACAAGTATATCAAATTCGATATAATTACCGCCAACAGTTCTTAAGCGATTTTTTCGAATTACTTCTTACTACTGGTTTAAAACAGGAATCAGGACAGTTTTTTACACCTGTTCCTATTGCTCGTTTTATTATAAAAAGTTTACCATTACAGGAAATCACTCAATCTAAAATTGAAGAGGGTAATAAAAACGATTTACTTCCAACAATAATTGACTACGCTGCGGGGAGTGGACACTTTATTACCGAATCAATGGAAGAGGTACAAAAGTATATTGATGGTATAGATGAAAGCACTTTTAACCCAACCACAAAAAGAGCAATTAAAAAGTGGAAAGAAGACCAATTTGATTGGGCTGAAGATTACGTTTATGGAATTGAAAAAGATTATCGCCTTGTTAAAACTGCTAAAGTAAGTTGCTATTTACATGGAGATGGATTAGCTAAAGTTATTCATGGCGATGGATTAGGCGATTTTGCTACATCCGCAGAGTTTAAAGATTTACTAAAAGAAACCGACAAAACATACCCTCAAGATAACAAGCAGTTTGATGTAATTATCTCAAATCCTCCCTATTCCGTTTCAGCTTTCAAGGGCTTAATGGATGAAGAGAAATCACAAGAAGCTTTTGATTTATATAGCAGATTAACCGACCAAAGCAGCGAAATTGAATGTTTGTTTATTGAACGAACCAAACAACTTCTTAAAGATGGTGGTGTAGCAGGAATTATTTTACCTAGTAGTGTATTAGGTAATACTGGTATCTATACTCAAACCCGAGAAATAATACTAAAATATTTTGATGTATTAGCAATTGCCGAAATGGGTTCAAACACATTTATGGCAACAGGTACAAATACCGTTACACTATTTCTAAAACGAAGGAATAATGCTGATGCTTTTAATATAGAAGAAGCAGTAAAAAAGATGTTTGTAAATCTGCAAGATGTTACCATTAACGGAATAGAGAAACCTTTGCAAAAATATATCTCACATGTTTGGGAAGATATTTCTTTTGACGATTACCTAACCTTATTGCAAAAATCACCAAACAAGAACATACAACAACACGATATATATAAGGAGTACAATAAAAAAATTAAAGCCAAAAATGAAGATGAAAAATGGAATCGCATTTTAGCTTTAGAACAAGACAAACTATTGTATTTTATTATTGCCCTGCCACAAAAGCTTGTATTGGTTAAAACAGGTGAAAAGAACAAAGAGAAACAGTTCTTAGGTTACGAATTTAGTAACCGTAGGGGTAGCGAAGGTATTCACCCTGTACAACGTAGCAAGTCTATTGATGAATGCACCCAACTATACGATGCTGGTCTCTTTGATAATCCAAATAAAGCTAGTACATATATCTATAAAGCTTTTAATGGGCAGTTTGATTTAGAATTATCGGATAGTTTTAAAGAAAATATCAGTTACCAGAATTTAGTGGATACGCTTTCTTTTGATAGAGTTGATTTTGAAAAAGCAATTTCACTTACAGCTAAAAAAAAAGTAAAGTATGAAGTTCTCTGGGGTACAAAAAGTCTTAAACTTCTGAGTGAAGTAGCTAATATTCAAAAAGGAAAAACAATCACGGAGGAGAAAGCGATAAAAGGGGATATACCAGTTATTGCTGGTGGTAAGCAACCTGCATATTATCACAATAAATCTAATAGAGAGGCCAATGTAATTACTATTAGTGCATCTGGAGCATACTCAGGTTATGTGAATTATTTTAATATCCCAATTTATGCGTCTGACTGTAATACAATAGTATCAAAAGATGAAACTAACATATCAACTAAGCTAATTTACTATTTCCTTCAATCGATACAAACTGTAATTTACGGTTTGCAACGTGGTCAAGCACAACCTCATGTATATGCCGACGATTTATCAAACATAAAAATCCCTTTTCTAACAAATAATGTTCAAAAAAAGATTGTTTCCGATATTGAAGCTTTAGAAAAGAAGGAAAAGAAATCAATTACACAAATTAGCGAGGCAAGACTTAAAATTGAGAATCTATTTGAGAAAAAGCAAGGTGAATTAAAACGGTTAGATGAAGTTTGCGAGTTAAAAGCAGGGAGTTTTGTAAAAGCAGGAGATATTATTAAAGAATATTCTTCTAAACTATATCATTGTTATGGTGGTAATGGTTTGAGAGGCTATACTGAAACTTTTACAAATGAAGGGCAATATTCATTAGTTGGTCGACAAGGTGCTTTATGTGGTAACGTTCATTTGGTATCGGGCAAATTTCATGCTACAGAACATGCTTTAGTTGCTTATCCTAAAAAAGACATAAATACCATTTGGCTTCATTATCAATTAGTGTCTATGAATTTAAATCAATATGCCACAGGCGCTGCACAACCAGGTCTATCAGTCATGAATTTACACCCTGTTGAAATACCTGTCCCTACTTTAGTCGAACAAAAAAAGATTGTTTCAGAAATTGAAAAAATAGAGCGTAAAATAAAAGCACTCGAAACACAAATCGAAGCCATTCCGAAAGAGAAAGAAGCAATTTTGAAAAAGTATTTGGAGTAATCATAGTACAGTAGCGCATTAAGACTAAATGTCCATATTTCTTAAGTACTCTTCAATAATTTCTATGTGCAAATACATGAATCAGATGTACTAAAGCTAAAATTGGTTGTACAAGTGCGTGTTTAGTATGTACTTGCAGGCAAATCATGAGTACTTATGCATGTTTGAAATGTACCAGAACATGTTTTATTTGTACACGCACATGTTTATACTGGACTATTAGCTTTTTACAATTTACTTTTTAATATTTCGTTATTGAGGGTATAGATAATTATTATAAATTAGGCTTTGATAAACCCAAATAAGTAATTTATTAATCTAAATCTCAACAAAATGGCTAGAAAAACAATTGCCCAAACACTTGAAGAACAAAGAGTATTAATTTTCAACAGTAGTAAACCTAAAATTGCTCCCTTACTTGCAGATATGGGTGCAGATGAACCCTTCATTAAGCAAGGAGAACAGTTATACAACGC
>DNTK01000438.1 GCA_003508755.1 Bacteroidales bacterium
CATAAGAATGATTGCACGAATGACAGAAATAATCGATAGGTTTTTCATTTTCTTATTTTAGTGATGTAAAGCTACGTATTTTTAACTACCAATGTATATGTTTTGTTTTTTCTTTTATAAAGGGTGGTTGATCAACTCTAATAAAATTAGCCTTTTTAAGGCTGTAAAAGTATTAGGATCTCCTACGACATGAAACAATTTACTTTCTTTTTGGTAGTAAAAAAAGCTTATTGCTGAGCAATTGTAATAGCAAGCGTGAGGCTAAATACATCCAGGCAATGGAGGCGGCTATAAAAGATGATAGCGAAGATGTGTATGAAGAACGCTATATTTCTATCGACTCTTTATACCTCGAATTTCCGGAAATGGTTTCTATCATTAATGGCATCGAAACAACCATTAATAAGCATCAATGGAAAAAATTTGTAAAAAGGTATTGCGAGAAAGAAAACTATAAAATACAAATTCCCTTTTTAAACGATACCTTGCAATACATATCCGAAATATTTAACATCACTTACCCTGATGAGGATAATTACATTGAAGCGATACATAAGCTTCTTAATAGTAATCTTGTTTTAAAGATTTAACAATACAAGGTAACAGATGGCACTTAAAACATTTACGACATTTTATTTGAAGGAGTAATTCGATCGGGCTACAATAAAAAGTACCCTATAAATTTTAACATGGAACTATATAAAAAGAAAGCTTTTATAATCGGCGGAGTGGGTTAGCCCATCGTGCACAGGCTATCTGTTCTTTTGCGCNNCCATTTTCAATTACTTTTGCTGACCTGAAAAGACTGAAGGTGGAAGTCGGAAGACCGAAGTAATGTGAACCTATCATTTTGCTTCGGTCTTCCAGCTTCCGTCTTTTAGCAGAATAACAATTGAGATTAATATAAAGGAAAATTTAAAAATGGCTAGCGACGACGTTTTCAAGAAAATTATAGCACACTGTAAAGAGTATGGATTTATCTTTCAGTCGAGCGAAATTTATGACGGATTAAGTGCTGTTTATGACTATGGACAGAATGGTGCCGAATTAAAAAATAACATCAAACAATACTGGTGGGATGCCATGACTAAGCTCAACGAAAACATCGTGGGTATCGATTCTGCCATTTTCATGCATCCACGTACCTGGGAGGCATCTGGTCATGTTGGAGCCTTTAATGATCCGTTAATCGATAACAAAGACTCGAAAAAACGTTACCGTGCCGATGTGTTGATTGAAGAGCACATGGAAAAGATCGAAGGTAAAATCAACAAGGAGGTTGCAAAAGCGGCCAAGCGCTTTGGTGACAGCTTTGATGAAAAGCAATTCAGAGAAACCAACCAGCGGGTGCTTGCTAACCAGGAAAAAATAGATTCAATAAAAGCACGATTTGTGAAAGCTCTGGAGGAGAATGATCTGGATGATGTTAAACAAATCATTATCGACTGCGAAATTTCCTGTCCCATTTCAGGTTCAATAAACTGGACCGATGTACGCCAGTTTAATCTGATGTTCAGTACACAGCTTGGGTCAGTCAGCGAAGAAGCCAATACCATTTACCTTCGTCCCGAAACCGCTCAGGGTATTTTTGTAAACTTCCTGAATGTGCAAAAAACCGGTCGCATGAAACTTCCATTTGGTATTGCGCAGATTGGCAAAGCCTTCCGGAATGAAATTGTTGCCCGTCAGTTTATTTTCCGCATGCGCGAATTTGAGCAAATGGAGATGCAATTCTTCGTACGCCCTGGTACCGAAATGGAATGGTATCACCACTGGAAAGATGTACGCATGAAATGGCACAAAGCCCTGGGAATGGGAGATGAAAAATACCGTTTCCGCGATCACGATAAATTGGCTCATTATGCCAATGCAGCTGCCGATATTGAGTTCAATATGCCTATGGGCTTCCGCGAAGTAGAAGGTATCCATTCACGTACCGATTTCGATCTGGGCAACCATGAGAAGTTCTCCGGGAAGAAAATCCAATATTACGATCCGGAAACACAGGAAAGTTATGTTCCTTATGTGGTAGAAACCTCAATAGGTGTCGATCGTATGTTTCTAACGGTGATGTCTTCAGCATATACTGAAGAAACTGTAGAAGCCACCGGAGAGCAACGTGTTGTACTTAAATTACCACCAGCACTTGCACCGGTTAAACTGGCGGTACTTCCACTAACCAAAAAAGATGGCATGCCTGAGAAAGCCCGTGAAATTATGGACACCATGAAGTTCGATTTCAATTGTCAATACGAAGAGAAAGATTCCATTGGAAAACGTTATCGTCGCCAGGATGCTATTGGTACTCCATTTTGTATAACCATCGATCACCAGACACTGGAAGACAATACCGTAACAATTCGTCATCGCGATACCATGGAGCAAGATCGTGTATCAATTGACAAACTTGCCGGTATTCTTGATGATCTGGTAAGTATGAAAAAGCTGTTTCAGAAGCTTTAGGCTTCGACTACGCTCAGCCTGGCAAGTTAGAGATATCGATTTTCTTGGCTGTCATAGTGAGCGGAGTCGAACTATTGACAGACAAGAGTGCCTAAGCTTTTGCGAGTTTAATAACCCGGAAAGCAACAAAGGATTTAAATGGAAAGTCCCTTAAACAAAAAAGCCCTTCTCATAACTTACTACTGGCCACCCAGTGGGGGCTCACCTGTTTTACGCTGGCTAAAGTTTACGAAGTACCTGCCAGAGTATGGCTGGGATATTTCTGTATACACACCGGATAACCCTGTTCCACAGGCTATCGATGAAGATTTACTTCATGAAGTACCACTAGGCACTTCAATCTATAAAACCCGAATAAAAGAACCGGCTAACAGCTTTGGTTTAAAAAAGAACAATAACACACAGGCAACGGGTTTTATTAGCGGGAAAGGTAAAAAGAGCCTTCTAAGTGAAATAGCCGTATGGATCCGGGGAAATATTTTTATTCCGGATGCCCGGATGTGCTGGATTCGCCCTTCGGTAAAGAAACTTACAAAGCTACTGAAGCAAAAACACTTCGATACCATTATCACCACCGGCCCGCCACACTCGATGCATCTGATTGGTCTGGGATTGAAACAAAAAACCGGAATTAAATGGATGGCCGATTTTCGGGATCCATGGACCAATATCGATTATTATCCTGAATTAAAGCTGACCAAGCGAGCGGATAAAAAACAACATCGTTTAGAAAAAGCTGTGTTGGAGAATGCCGATGTGGTAGTGACGGTGAGTCCTACTATGACTCAAGAATTTGTGGCAATGGGTGCACGAAAGGTAGTCACTATTACCAACGGTTATGACGAACCTGAACTAAAAAAACCTGTCAACCGCGATTGTCGGTTTAGTATCCTTCACCTGGGGTCGATGCCAAAAAGCCGAAATCCGGAGCAGCTTTGGCCGGTTTTAGGAGAACTGGTAAAAGAAAATCAGGCATTCAGGAACGATTTAAAAATTCACCTTATCGGTAAAGTAGATGCCAGCATTTTAGAGGCGATTAAAGAGAATGGCCTGAATACCAACCTGTTTACTGAAGACCAAATGCCCAATCAAAAGGCAATACAGCGGCAACAGGCAGCGCAAGTATTGTTGCTTGTCATCAACAACACCCCCAATGCAAAAGGTATTCTTACCAACAAATTCTTTGAATACATGATGGTAAAACGGCCTATTCTTTGCGTAGGACCTACCAATGGCGATGCGGCCTCGATTTTAAAGCAAACAGGTTCAGGCAGGATATTTGATTACAGCGATCAGGAAAACCTAAAAGCTCAGGTACAGGAATACTATAATCAGTTTAAAGCTGAAAAGCTTGAAATTTCCTCGGAAGCTACTGATATTTACAGTCGTAAAAAGCTGGCCGGTAAAATTGCCAGCGAACTCAACAAGCTTTAACATGAAGAAAATCCTCACTATTTTGGGCGCTCGTCCGCAGTTTATTAAGGCAGCTGCCGTAAGCCGGGCTATTTCAAAATCAAGCCTAAAAGAAGTTATAGTGCATACCGGACAGCATTTCGATAAGAATATGTCCGATATTTTTTTCGATCAGATGGAAATTCCCAGACCTGACTATAACCTGGATAACCACAGTTTGAGCCATGGAGCCATGACAGGTCGTATGCTAGAAGAAATTGAGAAGGTTATGCAGAAAGAACAGCCTGAGGCAGTGATGATTTATGGCGATACGAACTCAACCATAGCCGGAGCCCTGGCGGCGCGCAAGCTTCAGATAAAGGTTGCTCATGTCGAAGCCGGATTGCGTTCTTTCAACATGGCTATGCCGGAAGAGGTAAATCGAATATTAACCGATCGCATTTCCGATTTTCTATTTTGTCCCACCCAAACAGCTATCGATAATCTGCAAAACGAAGGATATGAACACATCGATTGCCATATAGAAAACGTGGGTGATGTGATGTACGATGCAGCGATGTTTTACAGCAAAAAGTCTGAGGCTAAAGCTGAGGTTTACCCGCGCTTAAATTTGGAGCCTGGGAAGTATGTTCTGGCCACTGTTCATCGCCAGGAAAATACCGATGATAAGAATCGTATTAAAAGCATTTTCGAGGCCTTAAACGCAATCAACAAGCAAAAAAGGGTAGTATTACCCCTGCACCCCCGAACGCGTAAAATAATTGAGCAAAACAGCCTTCAACTCGATTTTGAGCCCATCGATCCGGTCGGATATTTTGATATTATTCAGCTGATGAAAAACGCTGCCCTGGTGATGACCGATAGTGGAGGCATGCAAAAAGAGGCTTATTTTTTCAATAAGTTTTGCCTTACACTCAGAGACGAAACAGAGTGGGTGGAGTTGGTGCATAATGGCGTAAATAGCTTGGTAGGAGCAGACAAGAATCGCATAATTAATAAATTCAACCAAAAACTTAACTTAAAATTTCCATCTTCTGTACAGCTGTATGGTGACGGAAAAGCGTCAGAAAAAATTGTACAGATTTTAGAAACAGATTGGCCATAATATTTTTGCAAATGGAACCAAACTCAGTGTAAAGGCCGGGTTGAAAAAAAATGTTCAGTATAAATAGAGCAGCAAACCTGAATTACTGTAGGCGTCTTCCATTTGAATCTTAACCGTAAAGTAATCAAATGATATAGCCTACATTGCTTATAATTTTAAAATGCATGCGAATATTAAGCTGCTAGTTTGCATGTAAATGATTGTAATCGCGCAATACTTTAAACAAAAAATGTTCCCCGCGAATACCTGCCTGAATACCCATTTTCTTCTCAAGTTCTCTTTTGGTTTTATCGGCAATTGTAAGTGCATTCAGTGAACGGTGATTTTCCTCAATTACTTTTAATACTTCTTTAACAATGTAAATATCGGATTCATTCAACTTGTTTACTTCAGGATAATTCATGGTATAATTCTCTGGCAACTTGGTATACAAAGTTCCATCGGCACTTTTCTCCCTCACACGAATAACAACTGTATGAGCAGCCATATCTCCCAAGCGCTGACCTTTTTTACTGATAATAATTGCCAAGGTGGCTATGCTTCCAAACAGCAGTGTTACATCAATTAGCCGGAAAACCCAACGAATAAGAATGGGGAAAAATCCTGTTTTTCCACCGGTAACAGTTGTTACGCGTATTTTTAAGATTTTTTTACCCCAACTTTGACCATTCATGAGCAATTCGGAAAGAATGTGATAAAAAGCAACCGGGGCCATCATTATTGCCATTAGCATAGTATTCTGACTAAACGCAGTAATAATGGACACCAAGAAAAAGTATCCGCCAATAAAAAGCATGTCAAGGGCGGCAGCTGCTATTCGCTCTCCAATACTTGCAATGGGTTGACTAATAGTGATGTTTTGAGAAGTTTGTATAGAAACGTTTTCCATTAAAAATTATTTAGAGTTTTTCTACCTCATTTTTTTGTTATCTTACGCAATTTTAAGTGCAAGGTTAATTTCACATGAACGAAATTCAGTTTCTGCATAAAAATATGAAAATGTGGGAGGAATTTGATCAGTTATTGGATAAATCCTATCAGGCCGAACCAGATACCCTCTATGAGTTATACATTAAGCTAACCGATGATTTGGCTTATGCCCGGACTTACTTTCCTGAATCTGAGGCTGTTCACTTTCTAAATCAGCTTACCCAGAAAGCACACGGGGTGATTTATCAATCGCAGCCCACAGATAAAACCAGGCTGTTTAGATTTTGGAAAACAAGTTTTCCATTACTTGTTTACCAGGCGAGGCGTGAGGTTTCTATTTCCTTTTTTATTTTTCTGATTGCTGTATTTATTGGCATATTATCGCATAAAAACGATGTGCGTTTTGTAAATATTATCATGGGCGATTCCTATGTTAATATGACTTTAAGCAACATTGAAAAAGGTGATCCGCTTGCGGTTTATAAAAGCATGAATGAAGTTGAAATGTTTCTGGGAATAAGTATCAACAACATTCGTGTTGCATTTGTAGCGTTTATTTTTGGCATTTTTACTTCTTTCGGAACAGGATTTATACTTATACGAAACGGCATTATGCTGGGCACCTTTCATGCTTTTCTGGCAGATTATGATTTAGTGTTAGAATCGATTGCAACCATTTGGATACACGGGACACTGGAGATATTTGCCATTATTGTGGCGGGGGGTGCAGGAATAATTCTAGGAAACAGCTTTATTTTTACCGGCACCTATTCAAGAGGATATGCCTTTAGAAAGGGGGCCCTGAAGGGCATTAAGATCGCATTTGGTTTAATTCCGATATTTCTGATAGCCGGTTTTCTTGAGGGTTTTGTAACACGGCATACGGAGTATTCTTATTTGATGCGTTTTTCAATTATCGGAGCTTCCTTGTTATTCATCAGTTATTATTTTTATTTCTATCCACGTAAACTAATTTCAAACAAAAAATACCACGGAAAACACGACCATTAATTTTAAGAAAGAACGCGATTTTGGTGAAGTATTTGGTGCTTCAGTAAGTTTTATTCAACAGGAAATTAAACGTTTAGGTACTGCCATATTATATTTTGTAGTTCCTTTCATGCTTGTTGCAGCTATTTTAACCGTATTGATCAGTGTTGCACAACAAAATGCCCTGGGCGGAATAGCAACAGATCCTTATGGGGCTAATCCTTTTGAAAATTTAGGACTTTTTTACTTTTATATTTTTCTAACGGTTTTAGTTTATGCATTTGCTATGACAGCCTTACAAGCTACATTTTACGGCTACATGAAACTATACATTCAAAAAGGGAAAGATGGTTTTGAACTGAAGGAAGTGGGTCGGCAAGTGGCTAAATTTTTTTTTCCAATACTTGGAGCTTCCATTGTAACAGCAATTATAATGATAATTGGGTTTATTCTTTGCATCATACCAGGAATTTACTTTGCCGTATCATTGAGTCTTATTTACTCGGCTCTTATTTTTGAGGGTAAAGGATTTGGCAATGCATTCAGCCGAAGTTTTGAGCTTACTAAGCAAAACTGGTGGCTTACTCTGGGGTTGGTTATTGTGGCAACCCTAATCGTTTATGTATTATCCATAATTCTGTCGATTCCTTCCATATTGCTTGGGTTAAAACCAATGCTCACCAATATTAAAGACTTTGATGCCGCCATGGGTATGAATTTCTCAGTGGGTTATTACATTGCAAATGCGATTACCACGATGCTAACCTATTTATTAAGTGGATTTCCGGTAATAATTCTGGGATTCCATTATTTCAGCATGGTTGAGAAAAAGGAACGCCCTTCATTATTGCAAAAAATTGAAAGCATCAATAAGGATGAATAGAACTCAGTCGAGTTGGTGGATTGTATTTGGGTTTTTACAGCTTACTAGTATCGCTTATTGCCAAGAGCAAGCAAAAGCTGGTGAGAATTCAATGTTCATTGAAATCCGCCAACCCGACACTTCTTTTTTTTCGGCATATAAGGCAGATAAGGATTTTATTTACCAAAGCAACCTGGTTGATGAAAATATTTTTTGGTTAACCATTAAGGAACAGCTGGGGCGGTTCTTTGAAACCACGAGCGATTTATTCCTTGCGCTGCCCATTCTTTTCCAGGTGCTGGTTATCCTCATGATTATTGCATTTTTGTTTGTGGCAATAACGAAAACCAAAGTATACAAGGTTTTTTATACCCAGGACAAACCGGCTGCATATGTATCAGACGCAGCGCTTACAGAAGAGCAAGAACTGGATTTACAGATTGCCATACAGCAGGCTGAAGTCATGGAAGCATACCGTAACGCTGTAAGGTATCACTTTTTAAGGGTTCTTGAAACGCTGGAACTTGCTCATCTGATCCGTTATTCAAGAGAAAAAACCAATCGAGATTATGGCAATGAAATTATTAATCAAGAGATACAATCAGAGTTTTGGTTTCTGTCGAACATGTATAATCTTGTTTGGTATGGATATGCCCCGGTTAACAGAGAAAATTACAAACAATTAGCAGATAGATTTTTGCGCTTCTGCAGAAACATTCATGAAGAGCACTAATACAAGATATATACTAGTTATTGCTGCATTATTTATTGCCTTGGTAGCGTTACAACATTTCACACCAAAAGCTTTAAATTGGGAGATGAAACTGGGTGCAAACGATAAAAATCCTTATGGCTGTATAATTGCCAGGCAAATGCTTGCAGAGATTTTCCCGTCAGATTCGATTTCAGATAATCAGTTTACCTTTTATGAGCGGGACAAGCATCTTAAGCATACAGGGAATAGTTTTTTAGTGATTACCGACAGGTTTACTCCAGACGAATTAGATATTAATGCATTTTTAACCTGGGTAGAAAATGGAAACAGCCTGTTTGTTTCTGCGGTTGGATTTTCTGAAAAATTTCAAAAGCGCCTAAATCTTAAACTTTCTCGTAATTTATTAGATATCAACCTTCGCGCAACCAGAAACGACACTCTTGTCTTGAAGAATACCATTTCAGATGAAACAAACTATATCTTTAGCCGGGCATTACCAGGGAGTTATTTTACGGATTTTCCGGATAGTGTCTCCACTGTTTTAGGAACAGACACTCAAGGAAGAGCAAATTTTATTAAACTTGCCTTCGGCAAAGGAACCCTATATTTGCATATGCAACCATTGGTTTTTACCAATTATCACCTGCTTTACAGTAATCCTGTGTATGCCAGCCAGGTTTTATCGCATTTGCCATACAGCTCAATCACATGGGATAATTATTACAAGCCCGGGAGACTGGTAAATACGAGTCCGGTGAGGTATATTTTATCGCAACCTTCCCTGCGCATGGCCTATTATCTCGTATTAATTTTTTTAGTATTGTATCTTGTTTTCGGGGGCAAACGTAAACAGCGGGTAATTCCTGTTATTAAGCCATTTGAAAACACTTCTGTTAATTTTATTAAAACCATTGCAAGACTTTATTATAGAGGTAAAAATCATAAGGACCTGGCAAATAAACGTTTTAATTATTTTAAAGATTTTATTCGTGAGCGCTACCACATTCATTTAAATGTTAATGAACAGGATTCTATAACAGCGCTTGAGCAAAAGTCTGGTATTTCAAAAATCACCATCGAAAACATATTGCTAAAGCGTGATATATTTTCTGGAAAGACTACTATATCCGTTAAAGAACTAAGTAATTTTAATGACGAAATAGAACAATTTTATAAATATTGCAAATAATCCTTAAACAGAATGGAAACAAACAACAATATAAACCAACCCAATTCATTTATCCAACTTCAGGAAAAGGTCGAAAAACTTAAGAAAGAAATATCAAAAGTAATCATAGGTCAGGAATCGATGATTGATTTGCTTCTTGTAGCAGTTTTGTCTAATGGTCACGTTTTAATTGAGGGTGTGCCGGGAATTGCCAAAACACTAACCGCGAAGCTGCTAGCCAAGACTATTTCAACTGGTTTTTCCCGGATACAATTTACACCCGATCTCATGCCGAGTGATGTAACGGGTACTTCTGTATTTAATACAGCCAGTTCTAAATTTGAATTTAATGAAGGGCCGGTATTTTCCAATATCGTGTTAATAGATGAGATTAACCGGGCTCCGGCAAAAACGCAATCGGCATTATTTGAAGTAATGGAAGAACGCCAGGTTACCATCGATGGACAAACCTTCTCAATGAAAGATCCATTTTTGGTATTGGCTACCCAAAACCCTTTGGAACATGAAGGAACCTATCGATTACCTGAAGCTCAGCTTGACCGGTTTTTGTTCAAAATAGTGATGGATTATCCGTCACTGGAAGAGGAACATAAGATACTAAAGAATGCTGATGAACGAAAAGGGAAAAAAGAAACGGAGAATATCCCGGCAGTTCTTACAGAAAAAGAAATAATCGAAGTACAGAAAGCGATTCACCAGGTACGTATTGACGATAATCTATTGCATTACATTTCCGAGGTAATCAATCAAACCCGTAATCACCCCTCGCTGTTTCTGGGTGCCTCACCCAGGGCTTCGTTATGCACCATGAATGCTGCAAAAGCAATTGCAGCTATGCAAGGCCGGGATTTTGTTATTCCTGAGGATATTAAATCGGTTTTAATTCCTGTTCTGATTCATAGAATTTATACAACTCCCGAAAAGGAAATGGAAGGCGTAACGGAGCATCAGGTAATAGCTGATATTATCAATCAGGTAGAGATTCCAAGATAAACTACAGCGCATTGACTTATTTTAGAGCTACATATTTAAGTAAACGTTTTTACCTTCTGGGTGTCTTGCTGGTTGTATTGTTCTCACTAGGGCATTTTTCTTCACTATTTTTCTTTTTGGCAAAAATAGGACTGCTCTTGTTCCTTTTTGCCATGATTATGGATTTTTCATTGCTGTTTTTTGCAGGCCGCAGAAAAATATCATTGGTCAGGGAAATTCCCGAAAGATTATCAAACGGAGACGAGAATATTATTACAATCTTCGTAAAGAACGATTATGCATTTCCTGTTTCCGTTGAGATAATTGACGAAATACCCCGGCAATTTCAGAAACGCGATTTTACCTTTACCACCAGGATAGAGGCTTTCGGAGAAGAGCAGCTTGAATATACTTTGCAGCCTTTCCAACGGGGTGAATACGATTTTGGAAAAACCCATGTATATACTGGAACAGTTGTTCGTCTTTTTATCCGGAGATTCTCTTTTGGTGAGCCAAACAGGGTTGTTGCTGTATACCCTTCCTTTCTTAAAATGCGGCAGTATGAACTGCTGGCCATTTCCAATCGGCTTACCGAAGTTGGAATAAAGCGAATAAGGAAGCTGGGGACACATTCAGAATTTGACCAGATAAAAGAATATGTTTCCGGCGATAATTACCGAACAATAAACTGGAAGGCTACGGCTAAAAGAAACCGGTTAATGGTGAATCAGTTTCAGGAAGAGCGTTCACAGCAAATCATAAACATTATCGATAAGGGGCGCTCCATGAAAATGCCTTTCAACGGAATGACATTGCTCGATTATGCTATTAATTCAACCTTAGTGCTATCCAATATTAGCTTGCAGAAATACGACAAAGCCGGATTGATTACTTTTAATAAAACCGTTGACTCATTCTTACCACCCGAACGTAAGAAGGGGACCATTACCCTTCTGCTTGAAATGTTGTACAAACAAGAAACCCATTTTCTGGAGTCAGACTTTTCTCTTTTAGCCACCTATTTAAGGCGAAAAGTCACTCACCGAAGCCTGATTATCCTTTACACCAATTTTCACTCACCACCCTCGGTAAAACAACAAATCAACTACCTTAAAAATATTGCTAAACACCATTTACTCCTTGTTGTGCTGTTCGAGAATACAGAAGTGAGTGCATTATTAAAGGACGACACCAAGAATGTTAAAGACATTTACACAAAAACAATAGCTGAAAAATATAATTACGATAAAAGGTTAATAATACGGGAGTTTAAAAAACACGGAATTCTCTCGATTTATACGCGCCCTGAAGCGCTGTCAGCAAATATTATTAATAAATACCTCGAGCTAAAAAACAAGGGAATGATCTAACCAATTCCACCATCCGAGGTAAATTCCAATTCTTACCAGGTAAAGCATCCCAAAGGCTGCAAGTGTAAATATCCATAAAAAACGGCGTGCATTTTTCACAATTGATTCAGGATTTATAAAATCAATGTAAATTTCTAGAGCTATAACCAGAAATAGCAGAGGCACTAACATATTATGGCGTAAGGCGCTTAAAATTCTGATGTGAAAAACTTCATGAATAGCCCTTGTCATACCGCACAATGGGCATTTTACACCTGTAATAGATAGGTGCAGGCAAAGACTTTTATCCGAATGGAAAAGAAGCTTATCCGGCACAATTAATATGGTGCCAAGACCTATTATCAGCAGACTATATTTTATGATTCTTTGGCTTGTAACTTGCATATTGTAAAAAGAATACGGAAAAGTAATTATTGTTTTTTTATTTTTATACGGATCGAACGGTGATTTTTTAGCTTTACCAGATGACTAGTTCACATAGTAGAAGTTTTCTTAAAACAATCGGCCCCGGCTTAATATGGGCAGGGGCATCGGTTGGGGTATCTCACCTGGTTCAAAGCACACGGGCCGGTGCAAACTTTGGTTTCGAGCTGGTCTGGATAGTGTTACTGGCCAATTTCTTAAAATATCCCTTTTTTGAGTTTGCTCCTCGTTATGCAGCTTCTACCGGCGAAAGCCTGGTGCATGGCTACAGTCGAATGGGTAGGGGTGTGCTGATTTTATTTTTGGCGCTTACACTGTCAACCATGTTTACCATTCAGTCGGCAGTTACTATGGTCACGGTTGGTCTTATTGGGAATTTGTTTCCAGAGGTATTTCCTCCGGTTATCTGGACACTCATATTGCTTTCAGTTTGTCTTCTGATACTACTAATTGGGCGCTACAAAACACTCGACAACCTGATGAAACTTGTAATTTTGGTGCTCACTCTTTCTACCATAGTTTCAGTAATTGCAGCTTTTAGTAAGGGATTTCATCCCAATCCTGAATTTGCTTCTTCCTTTGAATGGAAAAATGTGGGCCACATCGCCTTTCTGCTGGCATTGGCCGGTTGGATGCCCAGTGCTGTAGATGTATCGGTATGGCATTCGATGTGGACAGTGGCAAAAATAAAGCAAACCGGTTATCGACCAAAATTAAAAGAATCACTCCTCGATTTTAACATCGGATATATTGGCACTGCCATTCTTTCGCTGGGATTTTTATCATTAGGTGCATTAGTCATGTATGGCAGTGGGGAAGAATTTGCTCAAAGTGGCGTTGGATTTGCTTCACAATTGGTAAATCTCTATACCAGCAGCATTGGCAAATGGGCCTACTATTTTATTGCCATTGCAGCCCTGGCAACCATGTTTAGTACAACCCTTACAGTACTTGATGCCTATCCGCGTGTATTAAAACCAACAACCGAACTATTACTAAAAAACCAGGAATCTGCTAATTCGCGGCGAATTACTTTTATCTGGTTTTCTGTTTTAATTACCGGCACATTAATCATCATCTTTCTGTTTACAGGCAAAATGAAATCGCTGATAGATTTTGCCACCACACTTTCATTTATAACCGCACCTGTAATCGGATATTTAAACCTGAGGGTAGTTTTAGGGAAAAACATGCCTGAAACGGATAAACCAAAACTTTGGTTAAAAGTGTTGAGTTGGGTTGGACTTGCAGTACTGTCCGGCTTTGCTGTGTACTTTTTGTTTTGGAAGTTTTAGCTTTGGTACCGAATAATTTGATCACCCGAAAAGACACAAAATATGTTAGCTTGCCTGTTGCTGTGAGTGATGCGCGCTGTGTAAAAGTCCTCAGTTTTTTTGTGGTAAATATTTAAAAGCAATAAATTATTATGCGCTAGGTTCCCTTTACCCTTGCATTCCGATTAAAATACCAGATTCCATAGAGCAAGCAAAGGAAGGCTACGGGCACAAATATCTTCATTACACCTACCATACCTGCACGATCGAGCATACTTCCGATTATCAGATTCCCGGAAGTTTGACCTACTCCAATAAATAGACCCCAGACAAGTGATTGTCCGGTGGCATGCCGGCCAGGAAGAAGTTTGTGCAGATAATCCACTATTCCTACCAGGAAGAACGGAAGGGTTACACCCTGCATGATACCAACAGCCAGACCAACTGCCGGAAAAGGGAATAAACCATAAAGAATGAAACGGATAAACATGGTAAAAATGGCAATATAAATAACCCAGTGGGCACCCCATTTTTTCAGCAATCGGTTGCCCAGAATAAATAAGGGAAGTTCGCTGGTAGCCATAATGGCATAAGCAAAGCCTACCGTA
The DNA here is from genome assembly GCA_003508755.1 of Bacteroidales bacterium. Classification (GTDB taxonomy): domain Bacteria; phylum Bacteroidota; class Bacteroidia; order Bacteroidales; family UBA10428; genus UBA10428. Next base: position 14,315 of record DNTK01000438.1, read on the forward strand.
TCATTTCCCGAATCTAATTCGGTAAAGTACAGGTTAATATACGAATGAACAGGAGCACACACTATACCGTAAAACACCACCAGGATTGATAAAAGAACGAGGGGTTTATTTGCAGCGATTTCCTTAAAACCAAGGCGCTCGAAATGCGGTCTGAATGTTTGCTTTTTTCTCCTGGTAGAAAGAAATATCGTACTCAACAAAAAAAATGCTGCAGATATTGCAAAAATATATTCAAGCGATATCACATCAAACAGGAATCCCCCTCCTATTGAGGCAATAGCCCAACCCATGGAACCCCAGAGACGAAAACCTCCAAACGAATGTTTTTTCTCGGAGTGAGCATATTGGGTAGCCATAGCATCGGTTAAAGGTCCAATCGGATTGTAAAAGACAGTTAGCAAGGGTATGTAGAAAAGAAGCAGGGCAAAGGTTTGAACATCGCGCAAAAAGAACATAGAAATGGCTGCCCCTATAGCAACAAAGCGCAGTGTGGGTCTTATCCCTCGTCGATCGGCCACAGCTCCCCAAAAGGCCACAAAAAAGAAAAAGGTGGCCTGAATCAAGGCATTAATGGTTCCAATTTGTGCCCCCGGAAAGCCAAAATCTTTCAGAAAAACATTGTAATACACCCGCCAGAAAGCAAAAGCCATGTACATGCATAAATAGAT
>DNTK01000437.1 GCA_003508755.1 Bacteroidales bacterium
GGCTATTAATGCCATACATCGCCGGAGTTTTATTAGCAAATGCTTTTCATGAGTCGCTGCCAAATGAAATTACTTTTTTGTCAATAGCCATTTGTGGACTGTTATTCTTAATCGTCTACTACTACAAATTTAAAAAGTCTGTGCTATTCAACCTACTTGTAATACCTGTTTTTACAAGCCTTGCTATGGGATTTACCATAATTTGCGTAAAAGTACCCACAAATTTTGAAAATGAGGTTATCTGGAATGGTATAATTTACGAAAAGCCCCTTCTTAAGAATAATTCTATATTACTCCCCATAAAATTGAGCCCTAAGGAGTTTAAAACAAATGGAATATTTCGATCACAAAAGCTATGGCTGTATACCACAAAAGACATTAGCATGTTTGATTCCATTACCATCGGAGATGCCGTTTTTTTTAAAGGAAAATTAGACCGCATTAAAAATTACGGCAATCCGGATGAATTTGATTATGCCGGTTTCATGTTACAAAAGGGAATTGCTTTTCAAACATTTATACCAAAGGAAAATATACTTATTGTTCCACAAAACAAGCTCATCTTTAAAAAACTGATTACAGGAATACATGAAAAAGGTATTGAAATAATAAGGGCACAAATTAATAATACAGATGCTTTTGCCATCGTCAGTGCTTTAACCCTCGGTGAAAAAACCTACTTATCGGACGAGCTGAAACAAAACTACGCCAATGCAGGAGCCATACACATTTTGGCGGTTTCAGGTTTGCATGTAGGGATAATTTATCTTTTTATAAATTTTTTGTTTGGATTCTCCAGTAACTTTTATCGGCTAGGAAAATATAAAATTCTGGTAACTATTTTAATTATTTGGCTGTATGCATTTCTTACAGGATTATCGCCTTCTGTAAGTCGTGCAGCGCTTATGTTTTCATTTTTTAGTTTGGCAGAAGGTTTAAAACGTGATGTCTCCTACTTCAATATTTTGGGAGGCACTGCTCTTTTACTATTGCTGGTTAATCCTTTATTGCTATATAACGTTGGATTCCAACTTTCTTTTTTAGCTGTTGGCGGCATAGTCTATTTTCAGCCTCTGTTATTTAAGTTAATGAGTACTTCTTATTCTGCATCAAACTATGTAATAAAACTTTTTAGTCTGACATTAGCAGCTCAATTGGTAACAGCTCCCCTTACTATTTACTATTTTAATCAATTCCCTACCTATTTCTGGCTCACTAATATTATAGTGGTGCCTTTTGTTGGCATTACGCTTGCCTCATCTCTGCTATTTATGCTTTTAAGTTTCATTCCGGTCCTCAGCAACCTCTTGAGCAGCATGACCGAATTCATTTTAATAGCCATTAATAAGTCTATTGCACTAGTAAACGATTTTCCGTTTGCTGTTATCAATTCGATACACCTTTCCCTGCCTAGTTTACTTATCGTTTACTCAATTATTATATCAATAACACTGTGGATAAGATTTAGAAGGGCTAGTTACTTTATTGTATCATTATGCCTGTTTTTTACAGGACTATCAATCACCGTTTATAACCAAGCAACCCAAGTTCAAAGCTCTGAGATAGTTTTCTATTCGCATCCCCAGGGTGTATACATCGGAATATGTGACAAAGATAAAAGTGCTTTATTGATTAAAAACCGGTCTGAAGACTCCAACCAGTTCCTAACCCATTATTTGAACAAACATTGGAGAAAAAACAATAAACATGGCGAAACAACTGTCTTCAACCTCGATTCAACATATTATAATACTCCAAACCAATTAAATAAATTTAGATTCGATTCGTTACAATCACTTGTAATATATGATAAACCTGTATATAAAATGAGCGATAAGTCTGGCATTACCTATTTCTGTGTGACTGAAAATGTGTGGCCTCCAAAATGGAAAGTTAATGCGGAAAGTATCATTATTCAAAATCAGGTAAGTACTCTAATTAGCGAAAAATGGCATGATTATGCCAGACTTCACAACATAGCTATTTATGATATTGAAAAAACAGGGGCCTTAATCTTCTCTTTTAACCAGTAGCATAATATGGTTGCTAACTTTCTATTTATTAGCATAAAAGGTTGAATTATTAAATCTTACAAGGAGTAAACGATTATTATTTACAGCATTCTAAGTAAAAAAAACTTTCATCATTGGATTATTATCATGAAACATGTTTACTTTGTTGCTTCGAAAAAAATTATTGAATGAGAATAGTTGTAGCGGGAGCTGGTGCTGTAGGTTCGCATTTAGCAAAAATGCTGAGTCAGGAAAACCATGATATTGTTTTGCTCGATCCGGATGAAACGAAATTGCGTCAGGTGGGATCTAATCTTGATGTAATGACACGTACCGGTTCAGCCACCTCTATACCAGATTTACTCGATACCAATATAAAAAAAGCTGATTTGTTTATTTCTGTGGCCAAAACTGAAGAAATAAACATTACTGCTGCCATCCTTGGAAAAAGGCTGGGTGCAAAAAAGACCATTGCCCGCATCGATAACCAGGAATACTTGTATGCGAAGTACCGCGAGCATTTTATTGCCCTGGGTATTGATTACATGATTTACCCGGAGAAAATTGCAGCAAAAGAAATTGTGGGCTTATTGCATCAGACTGGCAGTACAGATATCGCAGACTTCTCAAAAGGATTGCTTTCGCTTGTTGCCATTAAGCTGGAGGAAGACGGACCTATAATAGGAAAAACCCTTAACCAGGTAATGCTTGAAGAAGACAGCACCGATTACCGGGCTGTTGCTGTAACACAAGGTGGCAGAACCATTATACCAAATGGCGACTATACTTTCGAAGCCGGAGATTTGGTCTATGTAATCACAATCCAGAAAGATATTGACAACCTGCTTGCTTATTCGGGGAAAGAGCAATTCGATGTTCGGGACATTATTATTTTGGGAGGTAGTAAGATTGGTGCTTTGGCAGCACATGAACTTGGAAGTCATCATAACGTAAAGCTTATCGAGGTTGACCGTGAAAAGAGCTACCAGCTATCTAACCAACTTAACAACACCCTTGTAA
>DNTK01000240.1 GCA_003508755.1 Bacteroidales bacterium
CTCTACCTTTTCGCTCCGGTACCTGAAGTAATTCCCCGAGCGCGACATCACTGTTTTATATTCGTGGCGAATGAGTTCAATATTTGCTTTGGTACCTGAAAGCGTTTTTCCGTCTTTATCTACCGCAATAAGATCAAAGCGAGCGGGTTGTCCTGTTTTGGAATAATAATTATTTACTTTAGCTCCAAAAAACACTTCCTGTGTATAGATATTCCTGAATTTTAGCCTGTTTACAGGCCTTCCGGTTTCGTCAAAAACAGTAGCAAAAATACTGGAGCGCAACACCCCCATATCTTCCCACTCCTCGGGGATAATAAACTCATTGGTAGCTTTGCCTTCAGAATCGGTTTCTCCATCGCGGTAGAAGGTGCTGAAATAATTGTCGGCTCCTTCAATGTAATAATTATACTCAGGATGGTCTTTCGAGAAAAAAGAAATCCTGCTGGTCGACATTTGTACTTCGTAGTTTCTATTGGCCGCCGGAGGTCCAAACATATTTACTGCTTCGATACCAGCATCGATTGGCTCCCCTGGTTTGTATTCTTCCTTATCAACTGACAGCGACACCCGTATTCGGTCAGGCATAAATTCTTCAACCTTTAAACTGCTTGAGCCAATAAGTACATCATTCGTTGTGTATAAATCGACTACATAAAAACCAGTGGCTGCCGAAGCGCTCAGTTTTATATTTGTTTCAAAAGAACCATATTCATTGAGACTTTTCTTCAGGCGTTTCAGGGTTTTGCCATTCGGTGTGGAAATTTTCACTTTCACAGGGATCGATCCGGGCGATTTCCATTTATAATCGCGTATTATGGCGGAAATATTCATAGTTTCTCCGGGCCGGTAAAGATTTCTATCGCCATAAATAAAGGCCTGGAGTCCTGAGGGATTCTGATGCAATCCCCCTACATCGAAGCGTGATGTATTTACGCGTGTCCGGTTTAAAGGTATAATATTGTATTCGCTGTTATAATGCGCGGTAACAAGCTTGGTTTTAAATCCATGGGTTTCAAAATCTTCATGATTATAAATAAGCACGCCACTGGCATCGGTTTTTCCGGTGAAGGTTACCTGGTTGTTATTTCCAATGAAGCTAATGTCTACATCGGGCAATGGTTGGGTGGTTTTTATTGAGTTCGCGAAAACTGTTACATGATTTTTACCCTGTTTTACCATTAGACCAATATCTGAAATCGCGATAAGCTTTTTAGCCCTGCGCCAATAATCGTTCGGGTCGTTGACTTCTATCAAATACACCCCGGGATATTTTGGCAGTTTATCTTCAAAATCGAGCGTTAGCACCTTATTTATTCCCCTGTTTAGGAGGTTATCTGTATTTATTACTTCTGAATAGATTTTATCACCAATATCATTCACATCCACCCCGCCATAGTAATAATCATCGTAATAGTAATCGTCGTAATAGCTCCCACTTGAACGCAAATAGTTGAGTATATTGTTCTCATAAATTTTTATTATCTGCACTTCCACCTTGGAAATATTTATTATGGAAATCTCAATATTTCTGGAACCCTTTCCGGATACATAGAATTCCTTTTGATCAGTGAAACGTAAAGTGGGTTCAACCTCACCAAAGGACAAGGGTTGCGAATAATCGTGCTTGAGTTTTCCGCCTACTTTTCCTTCCAGGCCTTCTTTAATGGTAATCTGGTACTGCGATTTTACATTAAACTTCTCGCTCTTAATGATAAAGTGATCCGGTAATACTTCATACTCGTATTTAACAGCAGGACTGAGTATTACAAACTTTTTTAAATCCTCTTCATTAACTGCCTGAGTGGTATATACAGAGATAGTACCAGCTATTCCGTCATGACCCGTTTGAACATTAACTACATTAAGCTTGAAAGGTGAAGGAATGTTCATATCTTCGGTTACATCATTGGTGGTACGCATGCTTCCCCCTAAAGAAGTAAGTCCTTTTGCCAGGGTTATTTTCGTTTTTAAATCCTTGTCCTCAGCTTCAACACCTTCAACCATAAAGACTATCTCCTCCGCTGCAGCGGTTGTAACCAGTGTGGGTGTTTTATCCTGCTTATCGATTTTCAGATTTAACAAGCTGGCCACTGCCTGTGGTTCAACGGTCTGATTGAATAACATATTTACTTTTAACACTGGTTTCCCATCCTTCTCGGAGCCTTCCCAATACGCTCTGGCATCAATTAACTCAATCATGGGTGTCTGAAAAGCAAATTCCGTGTCGCCCGTTAAAGTCCTTCCTTCTGAATACTCCAATACCTTGCTTGTTACCTTCACGGTATAACTTGTAGAAGGAGCAAATCCAGTGTTTGGAACAAAAACCAATTTCTCGTTGCTGGTCCATTTAAAACGTCCTTCCGTTTCAGGGGCAATCTGAACAAACTTTGTATCTGTCCACAAACCAATGAGTGAATCTGGTATCATTTCTTCACTAAAAGTGAAATTCAGGCTGGTATTGACTTCAATTTCATTGCTGAAATTTGTTTCAATAATTTTTATTTTATTTTGTTTGGAGCAGGAAATTAGGGCTGCAACAGCGAAAAGAACAAGAATAATACGTTTCATACAAAAGGATTATTTAGGTATTGTAAAGCGAAAATTGATTTTGATAACAGGTTATTTCTATAAATCTAGCAAAAAACGGTGAAAGCACACTTGCTGTAAAACACTTAATCGTATAATTAAGAAATAGTATAAATAAGGGGCATTTAGGTATAGGTTCTTTTATCTATATTTAAGGCTTGTATTCATGCTTGAGGCAACAAATGGATCATCTTAAATTCTTTAGACATATCGCTAATTCGGGTTTTCAAAAATATAAAACCATACACCTGTTTCTAAGGAGAATTTTGGAATCTATGGTTGTGTTGTTTATACTATTTCAGGTCTTAAATTTGAGTTTTCCATTAAATGCCCGTGTAGAATACAGCACCATTGTGCTCGCCAGCGACAGCACATTGGTGAATGCCTTTCTTACCAGCGATGATAAGTGGAGGATGTATACCGAATTAAATGAGATAACGCAGGAGTTAAAGAAAGCCATTATTTATAAAGAAGATCGATTTTTCAGGTTCCATTTTGGCATCAATCCTGTTGCCGTGTTCAGGGCCTTTGCAAATAATATTCGCACAGGCAAGCGAACATCAGGAGCATCGACCATTACGATGCAGGTTGCAAGGCTTCTTGAACCAAAAGAGCGCACATATTGGAATAAATTCATTGAAATGTTCAGGGCCCTCCAGCTGGAATGGAGATTTTCAAAGGAAGAAATTCTTCAGCTGTATTTGAACCTGGTTCCCTATGGCAGCAATATCGAAGGCGTAAAAGCTGCCTCAGTAATATAT